>JABMQE010000131.1 GCA_013203415.1 Candidatus Falkowiibacteriota bacterium
GAACAATTGCCAGATAACAAAAAAAGATTATTTATACGCAACGAAGTAACCGGCCACAATAAAAAACTTTTTACAACCGCCAAGCAAGCCGGAGTCAATAATTTTGGAAAATTTAACAATGCTGGATACCGAGGTCTTTACGGCGCGCCATCGTCAGACATTGAGCAGAAAAAAGGAATAAAAAAGGGAGAATTATTAGACCGGGCTGGTTCCACCGAGTTGGCAGCAAACTTATTTCGCATCACTCAAACAGATGAAAAAATAAAAAAGGATAAAGTTCAAGGCGAAAAACCCGCCTGCTACACCCATTTCATGGTCGGTGGAAAAGTAAGAAAGACTATTAAAGAAATCGGCGGAACCGTACCCGAGGAGCTGCCCCCAGAAAAACATATTAAGGAAGTGAAAAAAGAAGTTAAACGATTAAAAGATGTAGGCAAACAAAAAATTGATGGCGGTGGGAAAATTGATTCGCCCGCGCCATAATCCCTCAAGTTAGCGGGAATGCATAGGGGCCCCTAAGGGGCCCCGACGGGGCCCCCACTCAAAAAAGTTGGTGGGTGATGGTATCACCCACCATAACGGACATTACTACTTTGCGACGTCCGTTATGGTGCGGGATACCATCCCGCACCAACACGATTTGTTTCGTAGCATGTTACGTAACATAGAGGCATCGACGATGCCTCTATCACCAAACCAAGCACATTCAAAATAGGAGGTAAGGCAATGAGCAATCGAACTATAAATATGCTCCTAGTCTTCGGTGTTGTGGTAACATTCGCAGGAGTGTTCATAGCGCTGAGCGGAAACTGGATGGGACTATTTCCTTTCCTCTGCGGGATAGCCATCATTATTCTTACCCTCGTCTTCGCCCTCAAGAAAAACACCAGGGCTGACGTCGTCGAGTAGGAGGAAAACCATACCCGGGGAAGTCGCCCACACTTCCCCTCTCTCACTTTTCAAAATAAAGAATAGATGCCATCCTCAACGCTGGCTCCATAGTCCGAGCCGCGGCGAGGCTGTGGAGCCTGAATGTCAACGACGTTTTATGTCGGCGGACACTCGGGCTCCACAGCCCCTCATTCCCCTGCGGGGTCATTCGGGGACTATGGAGCCAGCGTTGTTACGTAGCATGCTACGTAACATAGATGCATCGTCGATGCATCCACGATGCATCTATCGTAGAGGCGTCTACTAATTTTTAAAAACAAAAAATGAAAAAACTAGCACTATTACTAATTTCATTAACTCTAATATTGTCTTTTGCTCTTCCCGCTAAGGCAGATATTTATTTTACTGTTATCGATGAAAGTTCTTCAATATTTACACAATCGGAGAATCTTCTTTCTATTGAAAATGCTGACGTCAAGATTGACTGTAGATTACCCAAAGATGATAGAATTACCGAGGATCGTGGTGATTATAAAATGAGAGCAAATTTTACCATAAAGAATAATCAAAATAGTTCTTTTAAAGCACTTTTTTATCTTAAGGCAAAAGCACACAGGAGTGATAACAAACGCGTGTCCGCAGAAGTAGATGTTATCTTTGTTATTAATAAAGGAAAACAAAGCGAACGTAGAGTTGGGGGTGAGGTAGTAAATATCAATGGCCAAAAATATCCTTCTTTTGAATATTTTTTTGGGCCATACGGGCAAGTAGATATAGAAGTAATTTCTGGTTTTTCCTCTTTAGAACTACCATTTTATTATTATCTTGATGAATTAGATAGTTATTCAACACTAAAATATGAAAAGATAGCAATTGAGGGATTTTGTGATGCTAGTTTTAACGAACACTACCCAGTAGAGTTAATTTCCGAAGACAATGGTTTTAAAAAATGGGTTTGGGAATATAGTAATTTAAATGTTAAAGATAGTAATTTAAAAGATGTTCTAAAGATAACAGAATCTAAAGAATGTAAATCCGAATGGGAATGTGAGGAGTGGAAAGATTATCCAGACCCAAACGATAACTGTGAATATCGTAACTGCTATGATAATTGTGGTAATCGAAAGACAGAATATAGAAATTGCGAAACTGGAATTCGGGCTTGGTTTGAAACAATAATAAATTGGTTTTCTTCGATCATTTCTTGGTTAAAAAACCTTTTTTAATAACAGGGGCCCCCGTAGAGGCATCGTCGATGCCTCTACGATGCCTCTATCATAGAGTCCTCTATATAGGACTCTACTAATTATTAAAACAAAACAATGAAAAAAACAGGAAAAATTCTATTAACTGTAGTTATCATTCTTGTTGTATTAATCTCTGGTATTTTTCTCTACAACAAAACATCTGATTGCTATGGTCACAGTGAAGTGATTCCCGCGGATAATAAATGTTGCCTTGGTTTAAAAGATTACCGACTCTACCCAACAAAAGGTATCGAAGCTGGACGCGATGTTGAGGAAAGGGAAAAAGCCTGTATTTATCCGTGGGAAAATGGGGAAGATGCGCTCTGGTACAATAAAGTAAGAGACACTATACTTCATTAATCTAAATTGATGCCCCCATAGATGCATCGTCGATGCCTCTACTAATTTTTAAAATAAAAGAATGAAAAAAACAGGAAAAGTTTTATTAGTCTTTCTACTCTTGAGTTTATTTATTGCAGGCTGTGGTCAGGGAACAGATAACTCACGAAGCGAAAGTTATGAAACACTAACAGTTTCACTTGGTGAAGAATTTACATTACACAAAAATCAACCTGCTATAATTGATGACGAGAACTTTACAATAACCGTAACCGAATTTTACAACAGCCCCTGTCCCGAAGATGCACAATGTAATTGGTCTGGAAAGGGCATTGCTTATGAATGTTCCCATAATGGTGTAGTTGAGGAGGCCCTCAATGCAACCCAGGTGTGTGGTTTTAATCAAGAATATATTACTAGCGACCTTGAGACTTACGTAAAATTAAAGATAACAAAAAGTGAGTAAAAACCCAGTACTTATATAGGAGTTTCCATAGATGCCATCATGATGGCATCGACAATGCCACTATAGTGGCATCTATCAATAACCAACAATTAATAACCAACAATTAACAATTTAACTAACATATAATAACTCTCTGGCCCCCAGACATTCTGGAATTATAAATCTTTACAGCTCTAAGGCCTTATGGCTTTAAAGCTCACAAAGGTCCAGCAGTCTGGTTGTCAGAAAAGGAACACCACGTATGCCAGTAAAAAAATTCGAAACCGACGTGGCCGGTAAAAAACTAATTATCGAAACCGGCAAACTCGCTAATCAAGCCAATGCTTCAGTCACCTGCCAATACGGCGACACTGTTGTTTTGGCCACCGCTGTCCTCGCTTCCGAACCCCGGGAGGGAGTTTCTTTTTTCCCTCTTATGGTTGATTTTGAAGAAAAAATGTATGCCACCGGAAAAATTAAGGGCTCTAGGTTTATAAAACGAGAAACTAGGCCAAGTGACGAAGCCATTCTCTCTGCCCGCATGATCGACCGCGCCATCCGCCCGCTTTTCCCGCAAGATATCAAAAATGATATCCAAGTCATCCTAACCGTCCTCTCGGGCGACCAGGAAAACGACCCCGATATTCCATCCTTCTATGCCACTGTTGCTGCCCTTGCTATTTCGGACATTCCTTGGGAAGGTCCTATTTCTGCTGTTCGCGTTGGTTCTGTTGATGGCGAGTTCGTTATAAACCCTTCCTACGAAGACCGGGAAAAAAGCACTCTCGATTTAGTTGTCGCGGGCACTGGGAAAAAAGTTATCATGTTAGAAGCTGGCGCTAAAGAAGTTGATGAAAAAACTGCTTTTGATGCGATTGAATTTGGCTGCAAAGAAAATGCCAAAATCTTAAAATTCATAGAAGATATTGTTAAAAAAATCGGCTTGCCAAAAATCTCAATCGAAGAGTTTCAAGAAGAGTTTGAAGAAGCCGTGGAATCAGACCAAGAAAAAATGGCCGAAGCCAAAGGCAAAAAATCACCTCAAGATGAATGGGAAAAAACTGCTCTTGATTTCTTAGAAAAAAATATTGATAAATACCTCTTCACCGGCCCCAAAAAATCTAAAAAAGAAAGAAAAGAAGCAGTCCAAGAACTTAAAGAAAAATTAGAAGAGCATCTCCTAGAAAAACAAATTGGCAAAGAAAAAAGGAAAGCTGCCGCCGGAATGGTCGGGGACTTTACCGAAGATAAAATTACCCAAGCAATCACCAAATCCTCTAAGCGCATTGACGGCCGCAAGCTGGATGAAATCCGCGCCCTTTCTGCCGAAGCCGGGCTTCTGCCCCGCACTCATGGCTCTGGGCTTTTCAATCGCGGCGAAACCCAGATTCTCTCCATCGTCACTTTGGGAGCACCCGGCGACGAGCAGGTTTTAGACACTATGGAGCTGGATTGTAAAAAACATTACATGCATCATTATAATTTCCCGCCCTTTTCTGTTGGCGAGACCGCTCCGCTTCGCGGGGCCGGCCGTAGAGAAATCGGCCACGGCGCCTTAGCCGAAAAGGCCTTAGAACCAGTCCTTCCTCAAAAAGAGGACTTCCCTTATACCATCCGCGTTGTTTCCGAAGTTCTTGGCTCTAACGGCTCCTCTTCCATGGGCTCGGTTTGCGGTTCCACCTTAGCTCTTATGGACGCCGGCGTGCCAATCACCCGTCCGGTTGCCGGCATTGCTATGGGACTAGCTTCTCGTGAAAATGATAAAAATGATATTACTGATTATAAAATCCTAACCGACTTGCAGGATTTAGAAGACGGCAAAGGCGGTATGGACTTTAAGATCGCTGGCACCGAAACCGGCATCACTGCTGTTCAACTAGACACAAAAACTCATGGCATCACTCCAGAAATTATTAAGAAAACCCTAGACCAAGGCCGCTTAGCCCGACTGGAAATCTTAAGCGTTATCACTAAAGCGATCTCTACTCCTAGAACCGAAATGTCTAAGTATGCTCCTCGCATTACCACTGTTAAAATCAATCCCGATAAAATTCGCATTGTCATCGGCCCCGGCGGCAAGATGATTAATGAGATTACCGAAACTACTGGTGTTGATATTGATATCGAGGATGAGGGCTTAGTTATGATAACCGGCACCGACCCGGAAAAAACAGCTCAAGCCGTCTCTTGGGTAAAGGCCTTAACAAGAGAAATTAAAGCTGGCGAAAAGTTCCAAGGCCGTATTTCCCGCATCGAGGACTTTGGCGCTTTTGCCGAGCTTATCCTGCCCGAAGAAGAAACCCGCTATGGCCATACCCCAAAATTTGAAGGCCTTATCCATATTTCCAAACTCGCCCCGCACCACGTTAACCGCGTGGAAGATGTCTGCCAACTTGGGGACATTGTTGCGGTCGAAGTTTCGGAAATAGACGACCAAGGAAGAATCAACTTAGGCATGCAAGGCGTTACTCCAGCAGCACCAAGTGCCAGGCCTCCCAGAGGTTCTGGCCCACGCCAAGGCCCGCAAAAATTCGACCGCAATCAAGCCCCGCGCCAACGCGGCTCAAGCGATTATAAAATCTTCAAGCCAAGTAATAATCGCGGCGGCGCAGGCGCAGGCAGACCACGTCCGCCACAAGGTGGGGGACGACCGCAGGGAAGAAGAGATAGATACTAAGTTAGAAATTAGTTGTTAGAAATTAGAAATTAGCTGCGAAAATAGAAATTAGAAAATAGTAATGAAAACAGAAAAAAGGAAATTAGTGACAATCTATTTTCAGCTTTTCTAATTTCCTAACGATTCTCTATTTTCCAATTTCTAAAACGATTTTCGATTTTCTATCAACGATTTTCTCTCGTGGCAAAATCAAAAAACCGTCCCATTCGAGACGGTCTTCAAATAATCCTTACCCCCGCTAATATTTGGTTA
The DNA here is from genome assembly GCA_013203415.1 of Candidatus Falkowiibacteriota bacterium. Lineage (GTDB taxonomy): Bacteria > Patescibacteriota > Patescibacteriia > UBA2591 > JABMQE01 > JABMQE01. The sequence continues at coordinate 5,852 of JABMQE010000131.1, forward strand.
TCTTGGTATCACGGCGCTTGCTTTTGAAAGAGCATTTTTATTTTATGCCATGATTTGAAAGTGACCAAGATAACCAAGTATCAGAGGATGGTAAGTTTTAAGTTCTAAGTTTTAATTCTTATTTAATTATCAAGTTACAAGTTCTAATTAAAACTTAAAAATTATCAGCCTCACGGCTGATCACCCGAAAGGGTGGAAACTTGAAACTTGAAAACATTTCTTCCACACCCAACCAATTTTCATTGATTGCGTCTGGAAGAGAGGCCATTGTCGCAGCAATGGCCTCCAATTATCGCCTTATGGTAGGGGTTCCGGGTTGCGGTCGGAACAAAGGCGATGTGAGGGGGGAGATACGCTCGCTATTCCGCTGTCTGCATCGCCGGAGGAACTTCGTCTTTCTTCACCGTCTCATCCGCCGGATCCGTCTCCGGCTCGCACGAGGTCTCCTCGGCCTCGGCCTTCTCGTCCGGCAAAATGAGTTCCCACTTGATCGTGGGCCGCTCGCGCTCGCCAGCCCCCTCTTCCAGAGTCGTCTCCCCAACAGTGTCGCTGAACATCTTATATCCCTTCCCGTCAGAGTCGTCAACCACGATTACTCGGTGACCGACACTAGCGAGAGTTCTGGCGACAACTCTCTCAGTCCCCGGGACCGGCATCTGATCGAAGGGCGCATTCATGTTGCTTCCGCGCACCGGAAGAACCAGCGTCTCGTCGTTGTCTAGGACGAAGACCGCCTGGTCTCCGACAGACCTCGGAAGGCGGAAAATGATGATCCCGTCGTCGGCCGGCTCGGTCAGCGCCTCTCCCGGTTCCAAGCGAAGAAGCATCGCCACGATCTTGGGCTTGTCTGCCATCGTCTTTCCTCCTCATTTGTGTCGTCAGGGCTTTGTCAAAGCACCTTCCCAGAACATAGCCCTGTTGTTGTTCTGGGAATAAAGGTCATCTCACGCGATGACCTTTCGTAGATCTTTCACTCTCAATACTTTTCTGCCATCTTCTTCATCAAGTCGGAGATGGTAGATGAAAAGGTCTCAGAATTCACGAAGATCTCGGACTTTCCATTTTCGTCTACCACAACTATCCGGAAGACATTCTCGGAAACCGGTACTATAGAGATAAGCTCATTCCCGCTTCCCGTAATCTTCCGAAGCCCTCTGAGAGTGCGGACTTCGATTTCACCTTCCATATCCATTCACCTCCTCTCTCAGCGTCGGATATACATTCTAAACATCTTCTCAATATTACCCTAAACCATAGCATAACCAAAACCAAATGTCAAGGCATAAAATTTCAAAAAATCACAAAAAATACAACTCATTTACCTAAAATTAGGAAAAAATTAACAATTACCAATTATTTCTGCCATGTCTTTATCCTTGTATCCAGAAACAAAAACAAAAACAAGCCAAAATTCCTTAACAATTTGGCTGTTTTTAGTTATTTTAGCCCTACTTCTTGGTCTTGCCATCTTCCTCTACAAAATTCTAAAAACCCCCAAAATCACTCAAAATTTACCAATAAACTATTATATAGAGTTCGACCTTCCTAAATATAATCAAGTTTCCGGACTTTGGCTGGAAAATAATCCTAATCGCCAAAAAATACTTGGTTATTGGCAGGATTATCTTAAAAAAATTGTCCCAAAGCCCCAAAAAAATGTTTTCACTGGCAAAATATCATTAATTGGAATCTCTCCTCCTCCCATTGAAGACGAGACGCCGGCGTCGCGTCTTCATGATGAGTCAGAAACCCCCTTACAAGCTCCAGAAGGCGAGGATATATATCCTCGCCAAGAGCAAGAAAATCACCTTGTCTTCCTTGCCACTGTCTCATCTTCCCAAAAACTCCAAGAATATTTTCAGGAACTAGGCCAGGTCTCAAAAACCACAAACCCAGAAATCAGCGTCCTAACTCCTAAAAACAGCATATTAAATCAAAATAAATTCTACTACACCATCAACAAAAACCAGCTCATCACTGCCTCAAGCCCGGATGTTCTAAACTTGATCCTCGAATCAAAAACTAATCTCAAATTTCCACAAAGAAATATTTTAGAAACCCTTTCCTTTAGTACCAAAATACTAAAAATCTACACCAAACCCCAAGGATTATCTCCCCTAAGCCAGTTTTTTATGCCCGAAGCCCAGCCAATCTGGCTCCAGCTTAACTTAAGCCCGTCCAAGGCAATTATAGATTTTGAAAATTCGCTCTCAAAAAACCAAATCATCCAAAAAGATTGGCTTAAATTTCTAATCCCCAGCCAAAACCTAGCTATTTTTAATGCTAATATCATTAATATCTTTGATAATCAGTACTTTACGAGCACAAGGTCCACTTGGCAGGAACTTTATGATTTTGATTTTGAAAAAAACATCTATCCAATACTAAAAGATACCCAATCTCTTCTCATTCTAAAATCAAAAGACACTAAAATTAGCCAAGAGCCCGCCCTGAGCCGCGTCGAAGGGTGGCAAAACTATAATTATTGCCTGATAATTTCCAACATCAATAATCTTGTCCCAGAATCAGCTCAAATCCAAAAAATTGAACAAATAGCTAAGAATGTCTTTGCCAAAAGGTTCCCTAACGAAGAAAAAACCACCCTCCCAGACAATTCTACAATCACCCAGCTTGTAGCCAGGCCGGAAAAATTTAGTTTTGAAACCAAGAAATTAGCTAGTTTTAGCCTAAAGTACTTAAAAAAACCTAATTTTGAGTTTGCTTATGCATTTTTACCAGACAAAATCATTTTTTCTGATTCCATAAGCTTTTTAGAGCAGGTGATTAGCCAGAAAAACATTCAAAATCAGGAAAAAGTCGAAAATTCCCTGGTCAATTGCCTGAATGACGAGAACATTCCATCCGACTTTATCTTTTTTACTCCAGATTCTGGCTTTTATGAAAAATATGGCCTTGAAAAGCTCATTCTAACCAACAAAAAGGCCTGCGTTTATTGATTTTTCCAGATGTGGACAACTTGTTGACAGTTTTTAGAAAAAATTTCCATGTCATCTGTGCATAACTTTAACCCTCATGCCTCATGCCTCATGCCTCATGCCTAAATTATTCCCCAACATTAGTCAAAATAACCAAACATCAATCATCAAATAACCTCGTCCCTTGACACACCTTTTTCTACGTGATATAATAACAACAGATCAAATAATTACGCACTTTCTATCTGGAAAAGAGAAAATAATTCTCTGGAAATTGTATTTTCTTAAGAATTATTTTCCCTGTTCCCTCAACAGGGATTTACTACTACTCCAAAGGGTACTGTAGCTGCCCAGCTACTCCTCTGTTATACCCGAAAAAGAAAAAACAAAAACCAAAAAGGTAAATCCTGACTCTCAATAAAAATGAAGTCGAGATATTACCAAAAGAGCAGTAGAAAACAGCTTTTTCTAAGGCAGCAAAAAAGCGTTCTTTCGGACGTAAATTTCAAAATTTTTGTTCTTCCTCTTCGTTTTGTCAGGGAGAGGAAAGCAAAATGAAATTTAGGTCCAGGGCGCATAAGAATACCCCAACAATAACGTTGTTTATACGGGGGGCGCTTATGCGCCCCTTTTTGTTATCTTAGAATTTCGAATTTACTTCCAACCTCCCCAAAGTCCAAACTGTGCATATCTCCCCTTGACACTTTTTGATTAAAGAATCTATAATTAATATACAGAACATAGAAAAGCTACTTTGCAAAAGATTCCGTCCTTTTATCAGGCGGATGAAAATAGGTTATAAACAATAATCCCACTTAAGAGGTCTATGCGGCCGGGATTTTTTGCTTTTTAGTATGGTCTCTCGTTGTTTCGTATAAAGCCTAAGTAGGGGAGCTAATTCGTTTACTCTATAAATTATATTGTAGTTAAAATGCAAATCTGCAAATGTATGCTAATCTACAAATATTTGCGGCATTCGCATCCATTTGTAAATTCGCATTTTGACTTATGGCTAAATCAGCATTAGACAAAATTAAAGACCAACTCGTTGGCGAAAAAGAACGAGTCGAAAACGAAATTGGAAAAATCGCTAAAAAAGGCAAGCGCGGTCTTAGGTTTGTTATGGATTCTTTTGGTTCCAAAGACGAAGAACATGTTGCTGGTGTTGCTACTCTTGATAATAAAATATCTTTAGGCACAAGTTTAGAAAAAAGCTTGCGCGATATCGACCAAGCCCTAAAAAAAGTAGAACAAGGCAGCTACGGTGTTTGCGAACTTTGTGAACAGCCAATCGAGGAAGGCCGCCTAAAAGTTTTTCCAGCCGCCATCAGCTGCGTTAACTGCCAAAAAGAAAAAAAATAAAATATTAAAACTCATATATTCATCTCCCCCTGCAAAATGCGGGGGGAGTTTTTTATATTCGAAGACGTAAAATTTACAAAATAGTTATCCCCTCCTTACCAAGGAGGGGAAGTGAAGGGGAGGTTAAGTAAAAATTACATGGTCATTCTGAATAGACCCCCTCTTTAATTCTCCCCCTTGGCAAGGGGGAGATATTTTTAGTTTAAATTCGGCTTAACAATAAATTCCATCCGTGCTAAAATAGAGTAATGGAAAAATCAAAAACAAAAATTCTATTACCCTATTTGGTCATCCTAATTCTTTTTATAGTTGATAGAATTTTGAAATACACCGCCGTGTCTTTGGACAAGACCAGCGGTTTTTTTGTTTTCGAAAAAAACACCGGCATCGCGTTCTCGATTCACCTGCCCCAAATTATCCTCCCCATCCTAACTTTTATAATCATCCTCTTCGTTATCTCGTATTCCCTAAAATATCTAGCATCCAAAAAATTTACCCTCCACCTAACCACTCTCCTTGTCATCACCGGCGCCATTTCCAATCTCATCGACCGCCTAAAGTTCGGCTACGTCATCGATTACATAAATCTAAAATTTTGGCCTGTGTTCAACGTGGCTGATGTGATGATAGTGGTGGGGGTGATAATATGGATGTGGAATTTAAGAAGTCAGAAACTAGAAACCAGAAATAACGTATAACCTATAACGTATAACTCATAACCACGTCCCATGCTCGCCAAAGTTAAATCTGTAGCCGTAGTCGGTTTAGAGTGCGAAGAAGTCGAAGTCGAAACCGATTTCGGCGGCGGCCGCGGCGGTCTCTTTGTCATCGTCGGCCTGCCGGACAAAGCAGTCGAAGAATCCAAAGAAAGAATCCGCTTAGCCCTTCGTTCTTCCGGCCTTAATATCCCCCGCCCCAAAATAAATGTTAACTTAGCCCCTGCCGACCTCCAAAAGGCCGGCCCTTCTTACGACTTGCCCATTGCCGTTGCCCTTCTTGTCTCTATGGACGAGGTTTCCCAAGAGTCGGTTACCGGCTCTCTTTTTGTTGGCGAATTGGCTTTCGATGGCGCTCTTCGCCATACCAACGGCGTCCTATCCACTACTATTTTTGCCAAACAAAAGGGCTATAAAAAACTTTTTGTGCCAAGAGTTAATGCCAAGGAAGCCGTTCTTATCGATGGCGTAGAAGTTTACGCTATTGATTCGATCAGCCAGCTCGCAGCTCATCTAAAAGGCAAGCAAACCATAGCGCCATTTATAAAATCAGATGATGACGAGTTCACGGAAGAAATAGAATCCCAAGCCGATATGGCGCATATCAAAGGCCAAGAGCATGCCAAGCGCGCCATCGAAATCGCGGCCGCCGGCGGGCACAATCTTCTTATGTCCGGCCCGCCCGGCTCTGGCAAAACCTTGCTTGCCCGCACCATTCCCTCTATCCTCCCTACCATGGCCATGGACGAAATCTTAGAAGTTACAAAAATCTACAGTGTCGCTAATCTTCTTCCCAAAGAGCAAGGACTGATAAAACTCCGCCCCTTTCGCGCGCCTCATCATACCTCCTCGTCCGCTTCTTTGGTCGGCGGCGGCAACATTCCCCGCCCCGGCGAAATCAGCTTGTCTCATCGCGGCGTCCTCTTTCTCGACGAATTCCCCGAGTTTCCCCGCACTGTGCTCGAGAATTTACGCCAACCCCTAGAAGATGGCATCATCACTATCGGCCGCGCCAAAACTACTTTAACTTTTCCTGCCCGCTTTATCCTCGTCGCCTCCCAAAATCCCTGCCCTTGCGGCTACTCGTCCGACCCGGACAGGGAGTGCACTTGTTCCCCCTCCCAAATTATAAAATACGCCCAAAAAATTTCCGGTCCTATTCTGGATAGGATTGATATCCATATCGAAGTCCCCCGCGTCGAGTTCGAAAAACTCACTGGCGACCAATTAGCCGAACCATCCAAATCCATCCGCGACCGCGTTCAAAAAGCCCGCGATATCCAAGTCGAACGTTTTGCTAGTGAACCCATCATCACCAACTCCGAAATGTCATCCGAACAAATAAAAAAACACTGTCCAATAGACAGCCCTACTTCCGAACTCCTCCGCAGCGCCGTTATCCAGCTCCATCTGTCTGCCCGCGCCTACCACCGCATCCTAAAACTTGGCCGAACCATTGCCGACCTCGAAGGCGTCACCCAAATCCAATCCGCCCACGTAGCCGAAGCTCTCCAGTATCGCCCGAAGATAGGGGAGTAAATAATATAAAAATCATCACCACCTTGAAGGCGAACAAACATTTGTTCGCCTTCCGGAGGCGAGGATATATATCCTCGCCTTCAGGCTTGACTTTTTAGTATCTAATATGATAAGATTTTGTTTATAGTAGAATATTATGGTATAATTTTAATAGTAGAATATTGTGACATATTTTTATTAAAAGCTAACCAAAAAAATATGGGAATTGAACAAAAGAACAACACAGACGAAAAAAAATTCGTGCTTACTTTTTCCAATGCGGCTTATAAGCAACTTGAGGAATTACAAAAATCCTATAAATTAAAAGACATGTACTCGATAGTAGAGCTGGGTATTAATATTTTAGAGTTAGCACAAAAAAAGAAAATTCTTTTAGAGGATGAAAAGGGGGAGCTAAACAGAGTAAAGGTGAACGAGGAGTAGATTATGGCTATTACTAAAGAGGTGGAGCAAAAAATTCAAACTCGTGCTTCCGCAGAGAAAGTCGAAGATATTGAATCTAGGACTAGAAAACTAGAAAAATTTTGTGAATTTGAGGGCTTTAGAAAAAAAGTTGCGCAAATTATTAACGAATCTTTTGGCAAAGAGGAGTTTCGGAATAAAAGTAAGAGTGTTATTAATGATCACCTACGGAAAGATGAAGTGATTACGTTGATAAAAAAATACGCGGGCAGAGAGATAGATGCTAGGAGATTAAAAAGCAGTTATAGGATGAATAGTATAATTACTTCAGCAATTGTCGCTGGGATAATTACAATTGTAGGTTGGTTATTATCTAAATTTTTATAAATATGTCCTTAATTAAAAAATCAAAAGATTATTTTATAAAAATTCTTCTTGGCAAACAAACTGTTCCTAGGGGTCTTTTGGAATTAAATCAATACTTTCGGTTGCATGGACCTATAAGTTTCGAGCGAAAAACAGGTGAAGATGGTTCTCTCATTGCAGTTAGTACCAACTTTAGGTATGGCTCAATTGTGACATCTGGTAGAAATGAGAAAGAGCTAGACAAAAACATTAAAGATGCTATCTTGACTTCTTTCAGTGTCCCTTCTTCCTATGCCGAGGAAGCAAAAGTTTACAAGAAGGGCCGAGAGAAAGAAGAGTATGCCCTCGCGTAGTGAATTACCAGGTAAAATAAGTAGAAATAAATTTACCAAGGCCTTAATTCGTCTTGGTTTTGTTATTGATAAAAAAGGAGGTGACGGCAGTCACTGCAAAGTCACTTGGTCCGCCACCCAAAAATCAATAACCATTCAATCCGACTTGAGAAAAGACGTGCTTTATTATCTCTTAAAAGAGATTGAGGAGCATAGTGGTGTGACTTGGGAAGATATTAAAGAGGAATTATGAAAAACTCATTACCACACTTTCGAAGAACTTGTCGCAGACCCCGAGCCAGGTCGAGGGGAGCAAAGTCGAAAGTTAGTGCGCATCGTTCAGCTCTTAGTTAAATCTAGAGCCAAAAAATCACTAACAATATAAATATAGTTGAAAAAATTGAGTAATAGTGATAAAGTAGAAAAATGCAAAGCGAAATCCCGTCTTCTAAGCTTTAAATAAAAATATTATGAGGGAAGGACAACCCCGCCATTCAGAAAGCCCTGGACAAAATATTGAAAAAGAAAAGAAAAGGGCTTCTCTAAATGAGCTTTTTAGTGAAGCAAAAGATAAAATTATTGATGGCGTATTTTTTTTACTCTCAAAAACAGACCCACACATTGTAGCCCACGAAAAAAGGATAAAAAAGTCAGAAAAGATAGGAAAAATGGCGGGTGATTTCTTTGAGAAGCTCATCCCCGAGTCGCTTCATAAACCAGATAAAAGATATAGGCATCCACCTCGCGAAGATGTTTTTAACGATATTTACCGCACCCGACTAATTTTGCGAGAAGCTGTTGCGGCTGGCAGTCGCCAATTCTATCAAGCTGCCGAGCAGGCCGTTCTTAAACCCGAAATGCAGACCGAAGAATCCCAAGGCCGGTTATTCGAAAAAGAAAGTGGAGATTATACAACTCAATTTATTGTTAAGAGCTTTAACCAAGATGGGGGAGAAAATATAATTAAAGAAGAAGTGCTTAACAGTTTAAAACCGGGCGACTTTAGTATCCCTAGTTCGGATTTAATCGTTGCTAACCCAACGAATGGCTTCAAAATTGATTTAGGACAATTACTTCCAAAAGATTTTAAGTTTGAACCTCCAGAAATGTCCAAAATTGAAGAGAAAAAAAATCCTCTAACAGGCAAAGTAAAAAGAAAAGTTCTGCCAGTTGATCTTAGAACATATCAAGGGACAAAAAACGCTCCTGATAATTTTTATGCTTTGATGGGTGCTAAAATAGTCGGCTATGGAGATTTAACTAAAAAAGGAGGATTTCTTTCTCTGTTTCATGAAATAGCCCATGCTTGGCAAGAGGCCCATCATGATAATTTTGCCAGGAGTGAGTTTGAAGAATTTCAAAAAACAGTTAGTTCCTGTCTGTTAGACATAAGCATTGGCAAAGAATTATTAGCTGAAGAAGAAATCAATCAGGAAAAATTTGAAGAAGTTCTTTTAAAACCAAACATAGATAAACTTAAAGAGCTTGGCGTTGAATTCGATTTAGAAAGTTTTGAAAATTCCGAAAGAGAACCCAAAGAAGGAGAATTTAAAATAGCTGATGCTGCTTTCCAAGAAAAATTTTATATAATTAAGAGCGAACATTTAACAGAACTAATAGGCAATTATGCCAGAGAGGAAAGAGACGCCTGGGCTCACGCAATAAGGGTTTTAAGATTTGTAAAAAAGCAGGGAATGGACCTAGAACCCGAACTCAAAAGTATAAAAGACATCAGAGAAATGATTGATCATTCTCTAGGTACTTATCAAGATTACCTTGACGAAATAGTAGATTCTAATGAGGAGGTAAGGAGATTCGTGCGTAGAAAAAAAGAAAAAGAATAATTTCCGGCCGCACAATAGCCGACCTCACCGCCGAGCCAAACGTCACTTCCTCTCATGTTGCCGAAGCCCTCCAGTATCGGCCGAAGATAGGGGAGTAAAGTTATACACAATGTGGGTATTGACAGTATTCTCTGTGACGTTTATGATTAAAATATAACAAAATTGTTATATTTTCTATTATGATTAAAATGATTAAAATTGGATGGAAATTAAGTTTTATGAAACAACACGTGGCGATTATCCCGTCAAAAATTTTATTGAAAGTCTGGAGGTGAAACACCGGAAGAAGGTTTTGCGTTCTTTTGAAAGATTGGAGAATTACGGATTGTTCCCATTACTTAAGACGAAAGAGGCTGAAAAGATAAAATCAAATCTTTATGAGTTGAGGATTAAATATCAAGGCATTTATTACCGCATCTTCTTTACCATCTATGATAGTGGTTATTGGATGATTCATGCCTTTAAAAAGAAATCAGATAAAATACCAAACAGAGAGATAAAAAAAGCTCAAGCAATCAAAGATATTATAATAATAAAAAAATAAAAAATAATTTTTTAGGTATGTCAATAACCCTCGAAGAACTCAAAAGAGATTTGTTAAGGGATCCAGAATTCAGAAAAGAATATTATAATACAGAAGATCTTGCCTTCGAAATTTCAGAAATGGTAATTGAGGCACGCACCAAATTAGGATTGACACAAAAAGAATTAGCAGATAAAGTTGGTACTAAACAATCAAGCATTGCCAGAATAGAGAATGGGAATCATCTCCCCAGTATTAGTTTTTTGCAAAAGATTGCAAGGGCTATGGGAACGACTTTGATACCTCCAAAATTTGGCTTTTTAGAAAACAAAAATAGTGAAACATCCGACTCCGAATACTCTTTACCAGAAGCAGAAAAAAGGGATTTAATACCCACTGCTTCAATGGTTATGACATTTCAACCTAATCTACGTAATATAACTCATTATGAAAAATGTTTGGACAGTGATTTGTAAAAAATCAGTTATTGATCAAGATTCCAACAATCTAAATCTCTTCGAAGTTATTGAGGAAATTAACGTTCCGGCAGACATTCGGAAATTTTTAAAAGACGGAGTGAAAATTGCTCCTGTAGAATTTGAAGTAATTAATCTTTGGGTAATCAATAAAGGAGAGAAAGGAAAAAATCAAGAGATAAGAATAGAATTGTATGATCCTAGTAATAAAAAATTGAAGGACTATATACACAGTTTTAGCATTGCTCAACATTTCAAAAAAAGAATAAGGACACGCATGAAAATATTCGGATTCCCCCTCAGCAAAGAAGGTGAATACAAATTTAGAATAAAAATTAAAGAAGGCGCAAAAAAAGAATTCATTACGGTTTCCGAAGTACCGATAGATATTGTTTTTAATAAAAACATTAAAATAAAAGAAGAAAATAAGAGTATTTCCAATTAAATATCATCTTTTTTCATTCCCAAAAAGAAAAAGCCCCACAACTTATCCCAAGAAGGCGAGGTTAGCCATCCTCACCTTCGGGGTTTGTGAGCATACCAATGAACGTTCGAATGAACGTTCATCGAGCTGAGCTCGATTCATCCCAAATTTCATTTATAAATAGCAACGCCCCATCCAGTTTCCCAGACAGGGCGTCTTTGATACGTCGTCGTTCACCTCGCGTTCACCTCGTGCTCGGCCACCGCCATCTCATGAACGTGCGGCGAAGAAAATCCTGAAGACCCGCCGGCAGGTCTCCGGCCACCTCCTCGATCTCCTCCGCGAAGCTCGGGGCCTCCCGATACGTTACCACCCAACCCGTCCGGATAGTGACGACCGCGTAATCCCAGAGGTCGTAGGTGTCTTTGATGGAGACCCAGAAGCCCTCCATCAACTGCTTCGCCTCTCTCTCCAGTCGGCGCAGTTTCCTCGCGAACTCAGCACCCTTCGCGCTGTCCACCATGAAGGCGATGTCAACTTTCGCGAGCGCGCAATCCCTCGACTTGAGGTGCGCCAGAAGCCACATCCTCTTCAGCTCGTCTGGCACCTCACCACGCGCAACACAGTCGCGCTCCATATCGATTCCAGAGTATGGCGCTGACACTATTTTCAGCGCCTCCTCAATTGAGAGCTCGTCCAGCTCTTGCTGGACGCCTCTGTACCAATTCCTCACTTCCGGCTCACTCATGCTCTTCCTCCCTTGCTAGGGTACTGCTTCCAAAAGAGCAATCCCGCAACAGCTATTTACCATTGCGTTTGCTCTTTTTACTTCTCTTACAAGAATAATTTAGGTTAACATATCCATATCAAAAAGTCAAGGTTATCGAGCCAGAGCTAAGCTCAGCTTTGTCAGCTCGACCAAAAAATCCGCTATCAATCGAGCTCATCTCGACCCAGCGGATTTTTAAAATAAAACTTAAAACTTAAAACTTAAAAATTAATAAATGTATCCCACAATCTTCCTATCATTCTGCTTCAGCGTCCGATAGCTTAAAACCCCTACCCCCTTATGATTCATTTCCGAAAAAGTAACAGTATTTGCCCCAACATTTTCTACATAAGCAACATGCCCCCACCAGCTTTCCTTTGTTACAATAATCGAACCCGGCACTGGCTCGGTTCCAATCTTATAACCCATAGCACTCGAGTTGGCAATCCATTGTTTGGCATGTCCGCGCCAAGGCACATACCTTTTTTGGGACACATACCAGGTGCATTGTCCCCAAGGAAATCTATGCCCCTTGCCTGCGTTTGGATCGATAATTGCTCCAGCCGGCGGTTCGGAAAGGATTCTGGATAAAATTGTTTGGCTGCTCGAATATGCATAGGTTGTTACCACCGGCGCTGGCTGGACTCCGTTTGGAATAATAAGTTTCTGTCCTTTTTTAATATCACCCGCATCTGCTAATTTATTTTCGTTTATAATCTCTTCGGTTTCTGCCTTATACTTTTTGGCGATTGCGCTAAGATTCTCCCCGCTTTTTACAGTATGAGTTAAACCGCTCACCGGTAAAATAGAAAGTGTCTGCCCCGGCCTAATTAAAGAATATTTGCTTAAGCCGCTTTCCCAAAGCACAGTGTTTGTGCTTATTCCAAACCTATTCGCAATCCCGCTTATGGTATCTCCTTCCTCCACTGTATAATCTACCACCTCTGTTCTTTTTCTTGGCGTAGCCACAGTCGTCGAAATCACCGCCTTCATAATCGCCGCCGCTCCCTCGCTGGTTGCTAGCTGGCTGACTGTTGCTTCTTCCTGCTCTTCGCGAGTTTCCGGCCTCATCTGCGGCAAGGTTTTTACCGCCGCATCAGTCGGCATATAAGTTGCTGGCGTGTTTAAGGCATCCGGCACTCCTCCTTCTTCGATAATTTCTTCCTCGCTTACTTCGCCCAGCATATTTAAGATTATACTGTCTGTTGTCCCTCCTTCGATATCAATTTTGCTTTGCGCCTGCAGGCTGTTTGTTGCTACTGTGATTGCCAAAACAATTATTATCCCATGAAAAAAATATTTTCTCCTAAGCCCTCGTAATCCTTCTCCTTTTGCCCCCGCTCCATCCATCAAAACTGCTTCTCTTTCCTCGTTATAATTCCTCATCTTTTTTTCACTCGCCCGGTAAATCTGATACCCCCAAACCAGGAAAGTTCTGCTCAAAATTATCTTTATTACCCAGAACATTTTAGAAAAAACAAAAAAGAGCAGGCCAAACACCTTCTCTGTGATTTTAATTAACCCACTTAAAACTTTTATCAAAAAAAGAATTGTTGGGATAAAAATTCTTCTGGGTTTATGATAATTTTTTACTGGTCGAATCTTAATGTATGTGTTTTTTAATTACTTACTAACTAAGAAGATAGCATATTTTGCACCTTGCAGTCAAGCAAAAAAAATGATAATCTTTAATAAAGCTTATGGATAATTATAACCCTCAAAAACTAGAGAAAAAATGGCAGAAATATTGGGAAAATAACAAAACCAACTCCTGTGATTTAGGTGATAGTAAAAAACCCAAGTTCTATAACTTGGCCATGTTTTATTATCCTTCCGGTGCTAAAATCCATATCGGCCATGGCTATAATTATTCTGGCTCCGATGTTTTTGGCCGCTATAAACGGCTCAATGGCTTTAATGTCTTAGAGCCCATGGGCGCTGATGCCTTTGGCTTGCCAGCGGAAAATTATGCTATTAAAACCCGTGTTCATCCTGCAAGAACTACAAAAGAAAATATTGATTTTGGACGGGGTCAATTAAAAGAGCTTGGCCTTATGTACGATTGGGAAAAAGAAATAAATACTTCCTCTCCAGAATACTACAAATGGACTCAATGGCTTTTCACCATCCTTTACAAAGCCGGCCTTGCTTATCGCGCTAAAGCGCCGGTCAACTGGTGCCCATCCTGCAAAACTGTCTTAGCCAACGAGCAAGTTATCACTGGCAAATGCGAGCGCTGCGAAACTCAAGTTACCCAAAAAAATCTAAAACAATGGTTTTTCAAAATTACAGATTATGCCGACCGCTTGCTTAAAGATCACTCAAAACTCAACTGGCCCAAGAAAACTCTGCTCATGCAAAAAAATTGGATTAGTAGGAAAGAATGGATTGATATCGATTACAAAGTTAAAGGAACAGAAAAAAAAGTTAGCGTTTCTACGACCAGGCCAGATACCAATTTTGGCGCCACCTTTATAGTTGCCGCCCCCGAGCATCCACTTTTATCAAAAAAAGAAAATTTAATACCCCTAAAATATAGGCAGGCCGTTGATAAATATATTGCTCTGTCCAAGAAAAAAACAGACGAGGAAAGAATCGAAGAAGGAAAAAAGAAAACCGGTGTTTTTACCGGCCTCTACTGCATCAACCCTCTAACAAAAAGAGAAATGCCTCTTTGGGTTACTGATTTTGTTTTAATGTCTGTTGGAACCGGAGCAGTTGTGGCTGTTCCTGGCCACGACAAAAGGGATTTCGAATTTGCGCAAGAATTTAAACTCCCGGTGGTCAGGGTAGTTGTCGGCTCCGATGGCGACAAGTCAAAAATTACTAAAAAAGAACAAGTTCAGGAACAAGAAGGAACAATGGTTAACTCGGACTTTTTAGACGGAATGAACATTCATGATGCTACCAAAAAAATTATGGATTATTTAGAAAAAAGGGGCTGGGGCAAAAGAACCATCCGCTATCGTCTCCGCGACTGGCTTATCTCCCGCCAGCGCTATTGGGGAGCGCCTATCCCAGTCATCTTTTGTGAAAACTGTGAGAACAGAAAACTCAACTATGTTTTAATTCATGGCTTTACTGGCAGCTCCAAAAGAAACTTTTTTCCTTGGCTGGAAAAAGAGTTAAAAAAACAAGGCCACAAAGTAACCAACCTCAATCTTCCAAATCCTGGCAAACCCAGCATTAAAGAACAGGTTGACTACGTTCTAAAAAATACAAAAATTAATAAAGACACAGTTTTGCTCGGCCACAGCTTGGGCGGAGTGGTAGTTATGAAGTTGCTAGAGAAAATAAATAAAAAAACAGCAAAAGTTCTGCTCGTCGACTCTTTTGTTAAGCCAGAGTTTACCGACCATAAGCGTCCAAACGTTAAAAAAAGTTGCGATTGGAAGTTTGATTTTGAAAAGATTAAAAAATCAGCCGATGAAATTATTATTTTAGCTGACTCTAGTTTCAGTGTCATCCCCGAAAAACAATCTCGCGAAATGGAAGGATTGTTAGGCGCGAAGTTAGTATTGAAAAATCCTAAAGAAGGTCACTTTTGCAATGATGTTGAGCCAGATGTTTTCGAAGAATTAAAAAATTCAGGTGAATCCTTAGTCGAAGAAAAAGATCTTCCAATAAAACTCCCAGAACTCAAAAACTTTCAACCAACTAGCTCGGGCGAATCTCCCTTAGCTCGCTCCAAAGAATTTCTCAATGTCAAATGCCCAAAATGCGGCTCCAAAGCCAAACGTTCAACCGAAACCATGGACACCTTTGTCTGCTCGTCTTGGTATTTCCTCCGCTTCATCTCCCCAAAACTAAAAGACAAACCATTCGATAAAAAAATTGCAACTAAATGGCTTCCTGTTGACCAATACTGCGGCGGCGCCGAGCATGCTACCCTCCATCTTCTTTATGCCCGCTTTATTACCAAGGTCTTAAAAGACCAGGGTTATATTAATTTTGA
>JABMQE010000132.1 GCA_013203415.1 Candidatus Falkowiibacteriota bacterium
CACAATCTCTACCAGCTTTCCATCCGGCGAAGTCCCCGCCACTTTCAAACCTGCTTTTTCCAATCTTGCTCGATACTGGTTATTAAGCTCATACCTATGCCTATGCCTCTCCGAAATCCTGTTCGCCCGATATGCCTTAAAACTTTTGGTGTTCCTAACCAACTTGCAGGGCCAAGCGCCCAAACGCATTGTCCCGCCATAATCTTTCTCTAACATTTTCTTTTCCTGCTCCGGCATAATATGGATAACCGGGTGCTTTGTCTTATCATCAACTTCAGTCGTATTTGCCCCCCGCATTTTACAAACATTCCTCGCAAACTCAACCGTTGCCAATTGCATCCCATAACATAATCCTAAATACGGTATATTATTTTCTCTAGCATATTTAATAGCCATAATTTTCCCTTCCACTCCTCTACTTCCAAACCCTCCCGGAATAATCAAGCCATCTAAATCTTTTAGCTCTTTTAGTTTCTTTTTATCCTGCTCATATTCCTCGCTAGAAAGCCATAAAATTTTCGGCTTCTTTTTATGATGCCAGCAAGCATGCTTAACCGCCTCAATCACCGAAATATATGCATCCGACAAAACAAATTTTCCACTAGTAAAATATTTCCCAACAATCCCGATTTTCACTTCTTTCCGCGCTCTTTTTATGATAGTGGCCAAATTTCTAAAATCTTTTAGATCTTTCTTTCTGGTCGTAATGCCGAATTTCCCCAAAACCTTCTCCCCTAACCTGTCTCTCTCAAAATTAATCGGCACTTCGTAAATCGAATTAATATCCGGCGCGCTGATAACATCTTCCGGCTGGACATTGCAAAAAATTGATATTTTTTGCTTTCTTGGTTTATCTAAAGGAACTGCTGATCTGCAAATAATAAAATCCGGCTGAATCCCAACCATATTCAGCCATTTAGCCGCTTGTTGGGTTGGCTTTGTCTTCATCTCGCCTATTTTTTCCGGAATCGGCAAATATGTTACTAAAACAAAAATAACATCTTCTGGATGCTGTAAATTTAATAATCTGGCCGCTTCCAAAAAAACAATATTCTCATAATCCCCGACCGTACCCCCAACTTCTGTTAATATAAAGTCCGGCTTTTTCTTTTTTTCTACCAATTTAATCCTTCTTATTATTTCTGCCGGAATATCGCGCATTACCTGCACACACCGGCCGTCATAATCTAAATTTCTTTCCCGCTCTATTACCGATTGATAAACCCGTCCGGTCGTCATATAATTCTCGCTTCCTATGTCCTCGTCTAAAAATCTTTCATAATTCCCAATATCCTGGTCTGTTTCATCCCCGTCATCCGTTACAAAAACCTCGCCGTGCTCTACTGGATTCATTGTTCCGGCATCCACATTTATATAAGGGTCAATCTTTATTGCTGTTACTTTATAACCCTTGCCTTGCAAAATCTTTCCTATCGAGGCAGTGGTGGTGCCCTTACCGATTCCAGACATTACCCCTCCCACTACAAAGATAAACTTAGTTTTCATGGGTCAATAATTAAACATAAATAAAATAAGAGATTCTCCTTCTCCTTTTTTTATTCTAACATACATAATTATTAACAACAAGAAAAGTTTGACAAAATATTAAAATTAATCTATCCTTACAAAAGAACTTTCGCCTATAACCCTGCCCTTCCCTTATCACCAGGAGACCAACGATGAGAGGATACGACTACGGGTCATCCAGCGGTTCTTACGGTGCCCGCGGTACCATCCAGAGCATGCTGGAAGCGGGCGACAAAACCGCGGAAATCCGGATGGCCATAATGAATGAATTCGGCCTGCGAAAGTCGCAGGCAAACGATGCCATCCAGACCGTCAGACGAAGCGAGTCACACGCCACCACCCAGCCCGGCACGCGCAGAACGACTCCGGGAAGTACGGGATGGAGTATCTACGACTGAGCTTCACCCCGCCCGAAGAACGAAAAAGAGTCCACACCGCTGTGGGCTCTTTCCTTTTACAAAAACACTAATCACTCCTTCAAAACAACAACTTTCAGCTCTCCTTTCTCATCCTCATCGAGCTGAGCTCGACCATCGAGCTGAGCTCGACCCGCTTTAACTTCAACCACATGCTCTCCAATCTCTTTTATCTTCTTCCCAATCTTTATCATCTTGGCCTCAATCTTTATCCCCATCTTTTTATCCAAATAATCCGCAATCTCCCTTGCTCCAATCCCGGCAAAAAGATGCCCTTCCTTATTCGCCTTCGCTTTAATAGTAATCTTTGCTCCCTTTTTCATTATATCTTCAACACCGCTTAAAACCCCTTTTTTCTTTTTTTCTTTTTTCTTCTTTTCTAAACTCACCATCTTCACATTCCCATCCGTAGCAGCCATGCCTAATTTTTGCGGCAATAAAAAATTCCTCGCAAACCCGTCTGCAACTTCCTTCACCTCGCCCTTCTTACCCAAATTTTTAACTTCTTTAAGTAGTATAACTTTCATAATTTTAAGAGACCGACTCTTTTAAAATTTTTAACTCATCTGGCTTAGCGCATCCTTGCTTCTCAATCACATCAGTCACCACTGTTTGATGTTGGACCACATTTTCCATTTTCCCACGTATCACTTTAATAATCTCATCCTTATGCTCTTCCAAATCCGCCCTAGTTGGGTAATCTCTTAGAATTTCATAAATCTCAACTTTAGTAGCAAACCCTTTTAGGTCTTCCTTAGTAGCATAACTCTTAAGCTCTTCTTTCAGATCATCTTTAGTAGCATAACCTTTAAGCTCTTCTTTTATTATATTTCTCATTGCCGGTAATAAAACCTGCTCAGTAAACTCACCAAGTATTTTCAATGTCACTGGTTGATTTAAATTTTCTTGTTTTTGCTCCATAATTATATTATCTACCAAAAAATCTGTCCAGTCAAATTTCTCTAACTAATAACCACTCTAATTACTCTAACTAATAACCTAGCAACTCCATTGCCCTATCCATCTGCGGATCCAAATCATTATCATAATCCTCGCCCGTCAGCTCGACTTCAACATCAGGCAAAATCCCCTCTCCTTCTATCTGCCTTTCTAAAGGCGTTAGCCACTTGGCAATCGTAATCTTAACCGAAGAGCCATTACTTAAGGTCTCAAACTCCTGAACACTCCCCTTGCCAAACGTTTGCGTGCCCAAAATAGTGGCAAAATCATAATCCTGTAAAGCTCCGGCCACAATCTCCGATCCCGAAGCGCTTCCCCCATTTACCAAAACCACGGTCTTTATGCCTTTTAATCTTGCCTCTCTGGTCGATTTATAAGTTTTTTTCTTATCAATCGGCAAGCTCGAATCCTGATAATTATTTCCAAACTGCTCAATCATAATTAAATCATCATCAACCCACAAACTCGCCACATCAATCGCTTTGGTTAAAAATCCGCCCGGATTGTTCCTTAAATCCAAAATAATTCCCCCTGGGTTATTAGGCAAAATCTCATCCACTGCCTCTTCAAAAAGCCGGGTTGTATCATCATTAAAACGTGAAATTTTTATATAACCAATTCCCCCTTCCATCCCGCCAGCTTCGCCAGGCGAGGCAAGCATCTCCCATCTTACACTCATAAATTTAATCTCATCCCGTTTAATTTCTATTTCTTTTAATTCCTCTTCCCCATTTTCCCGAAAAACATTAAGCACCACTTTTGTTCCTTTTTCTCCTCTTATCCTTTTTACTGCCTCGTCCAAACTAATTCCCGTGGTATCAAAATCATCAATTTTTAAAATCATATCGCCGGCTTTAAGCCCGCTTCTCTCTGCCGGCGAATCCGGTAAAGGCGCAACCACAATTAAGCGTTCTTTTTTTATAGTTATTTCCGCTCCAATCCCCTCGAACCTGCCGGCTAATTCCTCCTGAAACTCATTAGCCTGGACTGGCTCTAAAAATATCGAATAAGGGTCCCCAAGCGAAGCCACACTCCCGGCCACTGCTCCATAAAAAAGCTGAACCTCTGGCACTGGCGCATCCACATATTTTTTATTTATCAAACCCCAAACCTCCCCAAGCAGTCCAAACTCTACGTCCTCGCTTAAAAACTCGGGAAAATCTTCCCTGCTAGAAAGCTCGCCAAAAGTCGCTTCTTTTATTTCCCTTGATTGGCCATACCAAAAACCGCTAAAAAAAATCAAAACTGCCAAAAAAAGAATAATCAAGCTCAAAGAAAGCTTTTTGGACTTCCCTTTTTTTCTGTAAACAGATTTTTTCATAAATAAAAAACTTAAAAGTTATCAATTCCATTCTATCATACTTTCTCATTTCCGCAAAATTTTAACCACAACAACCGCAGCAAACAAAAAATTATTAACTTTACCTGTGGTGAGCTTGCCGAATCCATTAACTATTTATTAACTATACCTGTGGTGAGCTAGTCGAACCCATTAACCTTTTCCCCGATTATACCCTTTTTCCTCACCAATTAATATCACCACTCATAACTCATACGATGACCTTGACAACAACAATATTTTATGCTAATATTAATCATTGTATAATACAGATAGATTTTTGACAATTCAGACATAAACATTAAACCCCTAAATTAGCCAAATTACACCCCAGAAGGACCAGGAGCCCTTTTGGACAGTTTGGCCAAATTTAGGACGATTCTACACGCATTACACGCTTTATCCCGTTTTTCTGCAGTTAACCTTTCTTTACGAAAGGAGCGGCCCAATGGGACGCACGTTTTCTGTAGTATCCGCAGTGTTCGCAGTACTCGCAGTGTTCGTGTTCGCCTCCCCCATCTTCGGGGTCGATGGCGAGAACGATTTTGTCCTCACCACGGTTGGTGGGGACGACAGTGTCAGCATTATCAAGTTCGTCCCCGAGGACTCAACGTACGTTCCCGGAGGCGGATTCGTGTCCGCAGACTCTTCTGATACCGTCGGCATTGCCGGCGCAGGATGCCCCATATCGAGAGGGCTGAACAGTCCTCCCCCGTCGTATGTGTACGAAAGGCAAGTGGAGGCGCCTTTTATCAAGGCGCACCTGGCGAACCCCTCGCCAGATGCAAAGCTTTACTTCGTAACAACCCGATTGGGGGGTTTGGGATCTCTCGAGAACATTCGGGAGATCGTCTATCTCGACGAAAACGACTTCCAGATCGGCACGGCCAAAATGCTCGTCGGCTCCGAGGCGGAGTCCGACGGCATCTACATGCCGCCGTGGTCCGAGAGGGACATCATGGCTACGGCTAACATGGCCGCGACCCTCATAGCTGGCGAGCAGCTCCGACTTGACATCGTCCGGCTCGGCATCGACGAGAAGTCGAATCAGTTCGAGTGGTGTCTGCCTATCGTGGGCAACACCATGTCGACAAATGTGCTCCACGACATCGGGCACATCGAGCTCCGGCAGTTAGTGGTCGACAAGGGGTTTATCGCCCCAGGCCACTCCGTCCGGGCCTTGTCCGTCGAACTCGAGGCCTATGTTCGGGACAACTACCCGAGCCGGCTCGAGATTCAGGTTATAGGCGGAGGCGTCCGCAATATCAGAAACGTCAACGTCTTCCAGGTCCTCCCGTCCGGAGAGGAGCAACACCTCACCGGACTCTACGACATCGACCCAGTAGAGGACAACATTCGCCTCTACATGGACTGCTCGTTCGCCACACCGGTGGGCGAGGCAGTTCAGCTGGACTTCCACCTCCTGACATTCGACGGAGGCGCGGTCCCGATGTCTCTCATCAGTTTCCGCCTGATGAAAATCCGGGCGGATAACTTCGGCATCAAGGTCCCATCCCACGGCCTGCCCGCGGGCGAGCTCTGGACCATCGGGGCTGGACTGGTGCGAATCAGCGTCGCCCCAAACGACGCTGGCAAACTCGATGTTCCGGCCGGCGGGCTAGTCATGCTCGGGAGCTGGAACGGGGAGATAATCGGCCAAGACGCAACCTGGGAACAGATTAACATCGGCCTCGTTCTCAACCCAAGCGGGGAGAGCGAGAACGATATCATCATGCGCGACTGTGCCATATATATTGATGGTTCGTGCATGACGAAACAGTTTGATGTCTCGGCCCCGCTCTACGTGGGCCAAATCCGTCATCTGTTCTACCACGATTCCATGAACACACCGATCGGCAACAGAGTGCTCGAATTCTGGGGCAGACCCGCTGTCGACTGGTTCGAACCGGGCGACATAATCGTCACTGCCATCGAACTCAACGGCACCACGAAAATCGTGGCGAAATCGACCGGTCACCCAATGAGGATCGAACCCAACTTGCGGGTGGTAGCCAACCCCCGCACCATCGTCGATCCTCCAGTGCCCCCGAGCCACTGGATTTCCATCCCGACCGACGTCTCGGCCTCCCCCAACACCACCGTTCGCATTCCAGTGAGTGCGGACAACTTGGATATTTGGGGTGGGGTCTTCAAGGTCGATAGCCCTTGGAGATACGCAGTAGCACAACCAGATACTCAGGACATCGAGGGGACACCCGAGGACACAACGTCCGTCTCTGCCAATGGCGGCGGCGGAAGCATAATTCCGAAAGACCTTCATGTATGGTGGGATGCGAATGGAGAAATATTCGGGTCAACCGCCACCATGTACGCAGGACGGCTCATCGTCCGCTTCGAAGCCCATGGCTCTTCGAGTATGGGCAAGGTGGGAGACATCTGCATCCTTCTCCCATCCGAACCGGGCGACTTCGCGACTGACTGGGACTACGACGTCCGAGTCAGCCAGAATGTGAACGGAGTCGGTGACGGCCGGACGGAGATCCACTCGCAATATCCGTTCACTGTCACCATTAACCCGTCTGTGTTCAATGCGAGCACAGACAATCAACTGGCCTACGTAACCGTCACTGGTGACGGCGGACCGTACAACTTCA
This sequence comes from Candidatus Falkowiibacteriota bacterium, assembly GCA_013203415.1. Taxonomy (GTDB): domain Bacteria; phylum Patescibacteriota; class Patescibacteriia; order UBA2591; family JABMQE01; genus JABMQE01. The sequence continues at coordinate 6,858 of JABMQE010000132.1, forward strand.
GTACCGCGCCAGTCGGGCTGGGAATTATCAGGGGTACGACAAACCCTGATGAGTACCAGTTAGGGCTGGACCTGGGCGTCTGGCCATACGAGGTCGTCCGGATGCGATGCGTTCTCATCACCTCGTCCGGAGAGGATAATGAACAGGAAGAGAACAGAACGACCTTCGATGTCCGCGCCATCCCAGGCGACCTCAACATGAACGGGGTTGTCTCCATCACGGACGCCGGCCAGCTCCTGTCCCTGCTCCTGGAGCAGGACATCGGAATTCCGATGTCCCAGTCGCAGTTCATTCTCTACCAATGGACTGTGGCCAATTTCCGAAGAGATGCCTACATCGACGGCTGGGACTACCAGTCCTTGATGCGGGACATCCTCGGACTCCCGCCCCTGCCATTCGACCCGCCACTCGGCAAAGTGGTCGAAGGCGAAGAGATCGACAAGGAGCTCTTCCGAGAGTGAGCTCTGGCTTCTTTAGCAGAGCTTGAGGGAGATGACTCGTCCCAGGCCGATCAGCTCCGAGCGGACATATTCGGATTTGCTCGGCAGTATGGCGTGGTTCTGGCAGTGGAAGACGAATCCTCTCCGGCTTTGCCCGAGGGCTTCGAGCTTCACCAGAACGCGCCCAACCCGTTCAACCCGCAGACCACGATCGCGTTCAGTCTGCCAGAAGGCGGACAGGTCACGGTCGAGATATTCAACGCAGCTGGCCAAATTGTGGCCACGCTCGTGGATAATTTCCTCGTGGCCGGAAACCACGCTGTGGTCTGGGACGCGAACGGATTTGCCGGCGGCATCTACCTGTGTCGAGTCAAGGTAGACGGCTACGTGATTGGCACCCGCAAAATGCTGCTCACGAAGTAATGCACCTTCGCGTAGGAACTAAAATTACGGTTCCTGCATCGCAATAAACCGAGGCCTGTCAAGATTTCATTGACAGGCCTTTTCTCTTTTTATTATAAAATTCACAATAACTTTTATCCTCCCCTTAATTTAAGGGGAGGAAAGGAAGGAGGGGTTTGGGACGGACAAGTCTATTTGAGACTTTCTTTATTCCAAAACTAAATGACTTACCATACTTTACTTTCTGACTTTTTACCCCCTCTTTCGTTCTCCCCCTTATAAAGGGGGAGATAAATTATCTCATCTGCACACCTCTTATCTTTATAAAAACTATTCGCTAATCACTAATCACTATTCACTAACCCCTTAACCTATGTTAAACTAAAATCAACGCTTTCTCACCCTACTCTCAACCACTCTGTCCCAAGGAGAAACCAATGAAAAAGAAAATCTGTATCGCTCTTTTAGTTCTCCTAATCCCGGCTCAAACCAGGGCGCAGGTCCAAATCGTAGAAATCTACGCCCAAGTTATCATGGGCCCCTTAGGCGATGCGGACAAAAACGGTATTCGCCAGGTCTGGGGAGACGAGTTTGCCGTGATTATCAACACTGGCCTATTTTCTGTTGATATCTCGTTTTGGACTATCACCGACGGCTCCGACCAGGCCTTCACCTTTCCGTCTGGCACCATCATCGAGCCAGGCGAACGCATTGTTGTTTTTGGCGGCGGCAACCCGCCAATCAACCCGAAAAACTTCGCTGGCATCAAGTATTTCCAAAGCGATGGCCAAATCGGCAACGGCCTAAACGACAACGATGATATCGTTGTCCTGCGCGATAGCGAAGGCAATACTATCCATCGGGTTGAAAGCTTGGATATCACGGGCGGTTGGAACAACAACGAGTCCGTTATCCTTAACGAGTTTGGAGAGTGGGTAGGGCATCATGAGCTCCCAGGCATTGGCAATTACTCGCCCGGCATTGCTTTCCAACCTCCAGGCGATGTCTCTGGCAATGGCACTATCACAAGTTATGATGCCGCCAAAATACTAAGGCACTCTGCTGGTATCGAAGTCCTAACCGGCAATGGCCCGGCTGCTGCCGAAGTTTCTGGGGATGGCACTGTCTCCCCATACGATGCCTCCTACATCCTACGATTCGTAGTAAACGAAATCAATGTATTCCCAAACCAATAGTACATCGTCGCGTTCTATGGGAATATCAAAAGCCCGTCGATCTCAGCTCGACGGGCTTTCTCTTTTATATACAAAAACAAAACTAACTACTCAATTACTTCCCCGTCCAATCTTCAATAATAATCTTCTTACCCCGCAATTTAACCACCAACTTCTGTCTTTCTCTTAATTTTAATTTCCTAACAATACTAATCGGCAAAGTCAAACCCAAACTCTTCCCCCCTCCCATTCTTGTCGCTTTCCTGATATTTTGTTCTGATAATTTTCTTCTTGACATAAAATTAACTACTGAATTAACTACTGAATTAACTACTGAATTCTTTTTCTAAGTATCGTCCCCGCTCTCAATACAATACTCCCCTTCCTGCTCTATCACTTCCAGCTCTGCACAAACCTTAAAACCAGAACTCCCTTCCAGGGCCTGATAATTATACAGCTCACCAGTCAAAGGATCACTCATATTACGAACCGGCAATAAAATATTAAGCTCTGTTAAATCATCCGGATAAATCCCGTTCTGCCCTTGATAAATATCCAAAATTATCTTAATCTGGTTTAATTCTTGTGTTCTTGTTGCATCCCGCGATTTCATCCTTGCCACATTTAAGGCCTTTACCGCCACCAAAGATAACATCCCAGGCACTATCAATACCACCACAATTATAATCGGCACTAAAATCTTTACCCATCTTTCCAAAGGTTTTTTATCAATCCCTTTATTTTTAAGGTCTCTAACATTACTAAAAAGTAAATAAGCAAAAAGCATAGAAACAGGAGCTACAATCACTTGAATCGGCAAACCGAAAATATCATTTATCAAGGTAACGACCACTTCGCTCTGGCCAAAAATTCCGCCAAACGCTAATCCTATTAAACCCAAAATCCCTGCCACAATCATAATCGCAATACCGGCTAAAACACCAAAAACCAAATTCCGCCAGACAATCGACCAAAAATAACCCTTTACAATCCTTTTGCTTTCGCGTATAGCATTAATAAGCCCGCTTCCTTTTCCTTTCTCTGCATAAATCCAGGTCGCATACCCGTACCAAACCGCAAAAATAAAGCCCGGCACAATCAAAAGTAAAAATCCACCAAAAGTAATCAAGGTAACTAAAATAGTAATCCCTAAAAGTCCCCAAAACAAATGGATGCTCTCCCTATAAAAATCTTTCCACCCCTTTTCCTGCTTATGGTTTATTACCGCCAGCATCATAGCATAAGAAGACCAAATCCCTAAAAAAATCACTGGTATCACCAAAACTAAAACCCCTAAACCCAAAAGCGGAGATAATTCCTCGCCCCTGGCCTCGCCGCTGTTCATAAAAACAGACAAAACCCCAAAAATCAAAGCCAATACTGCGGGAATAATCTGGATCATTATTAATGTTTTCCAACGCTTCTTAAAAATAGAAAAAGCCATGCCGATTAAATCGAAAGTGCCAAGAAGCCCAACTCCAGCCGGCGCCTTTACTTTCTTTGGAGTAGTAATTTTTTCCTTCATAAAATTAGAGTTAAATATAAAAAAATCTCTTATCTTTATTATACCATAAAAAAAAGAGATTTACCCGTTTCTATCCACAGCAAAAAAATACTACTCTGTCCTCTCTATCTCCGCTCCTAATCTTCTTAACCTTTCCTCTATTCTCTCATACCCTCTTGCAATCGGATAAACATTATGCAAAACCGATTTTCCCTTGGCTCCAAGCATCGCCCCCAAAATAATCGCAGCCGGCCTAAGTGCCGGCGGGCAAACAACCTCTGCCCCTGTAAGCTTGCTCGAACCTTCTACCTCAACCCGATGCGGATCTATCAAATTAACCTTGGCCCCTAACTTATTAAGAAGCGAAAAATAAATCGCCCTGTTTTCATAAGTCCAATCATGAATAAGAGTCCTGCCCTCTGCCTTAGTCGCAATCGGCACAAAAAATGGCAAATTATCCTGATTAATGCCTGGATATGGCATGGCATGTATTTTTTCTTCCAGTGCCACGAGTTTCGAAGGCAAAACCTCGATATCAACCAAATCTGTTCTATTATTATTAGATTTATATTTCTTGCTCATCTTATATTTAAGTCCCATCTTTTCTAATTTCAAAAGTTCCAGTTCCAAAAAATCAATCGGGCATCTTTTTATTTTTATATTAGAATCTGTTGTAATCGCTAAGCAAAGAAAAAACATCGCTTCTATCGGGTCCTCGCTAATTTCATAACTAACATCTTTATTTATATTCTTTTTTCCCGTAACCTCAACTATGCCCGAACCAGTCCAAGTAACCTTAACTCCTAATTTCTCTAGAAAAAAACCTAAATCCTGAACCATGTAATTCGAACTTGCCATTCTTATTTCACTTCTGCCATTCACTTGGGCCGCAGCTATCAAGGCATTTTCTGTCACTGTATCCCCTGTTTCATAAAGTATTAATTCTGCTCGCTTAAGTTTTGGAGCAGAAACTATATAACTATCCTCTGTGGTTTTAATATTAATCCCAAAATTTTCCAAAGCAAACAAATGCGGCTTAACAGTCCTAGAACCCAAACGGCAACCCCCGGCCTGGGGAATCTCAAACCTTCCGACTTGCCCGGCCAAAGCGCCGATGCCAAGAATAATGCCTCTGGTTTTCTTGGCCGCCTCCGTGTCAATATTTTTTATGTTAAACTTTTTTGGAGGCGTAATAATCAATTTTCTTTCTTCTCGCTTTATTTTTACTCCAATACTCCGGATAACCTCAAGCATCCTTGAAACCTCTTCTATTTCCGGCACATTTTTTAATGTCGTTGTGCCTTTATTTATCAAAGAAGCCATAACCAAAGCCACAGTTGCGTTTTTCGAACTGTTCACTTTTATCTCTCCTGCTAGTTTTTTACCTCCGTTTATAACAAATTTAGACACAGTTTATAGTTATTTCGGCCAAAGGCCGACCCCTGTCTGCCTCTGGCACGAAGCCTCTGGCTGGAATTATCAATTATCAATTATTAATTATTATTATCATACCAAAAAATCAATAAAAAATCAATCTAATTCAACAAATTTCGCCTCCCCTGTCTCTGTGTTATAAATAATCACTGATGGCTTAACCCCCGCAACCAATGGCTCCAAACTCCCAGGATTAAAAATCAAAACCCCGTCTTCGGAGCGACCCCGAGCAAAGTCGAGGGGTCGCGGAGACCTTGTCGAAGACCCTGAGCTGGGTCGAAGGGAGCGAGGAGTCTCAAGCGAAGTCGAGAGACGACGAGTCGAAAGGCTTTGCTTATGGCTATGCCCATAAATTATCACATCATAAAGGCCAGATTGTATCATAGTGTTAAGAACCTTTTCCCGCTCGCCCAAAACATTCCCATGAAAAACAAAAATCCTTTTCCCATTAACCTCAAGCTTTAAAAAAGTATTAATCTCAAAATCAATTCCGAGCTCTCTGGCTTTTTCCCCAAATCTCTCTGGCTCCTCGTCAACATTCCCAATCGCCATTCGCAAAGGCACCCCCAAATCGTTAAAATTAAAAAGCATCTCCGCTGTGTCCATATCTCCGGCATGAATAATCATCCCCACTTTCTCATGCTTAAAAACTTGCAAAGCTTTTTTTATTAAATCTTTCTTATTGTGCGTGTCCGAAATAATACCTATCTTCATAGATCGTTGACCAACGAACATTGATCATTAGTTAATTAATTAACATTATCTACTTTTCTCTTCATTGTCTCAATCGACTTCCAAAGCATCTTACTTACCTCTTCAGATTCCTGCCAAACTTCAAGATATTGCTCATTTGTTATATACCCCCGCCTGCAAGCAAAATTCAAAAAATATTTAGCTTCAGCCAAAGAGCCATAAGCAACCCCCAAATGATACAAAAATGTTTTACTGCTGACTCTGGCATATCCCTCAACAATATTAACTGGAACAGACAAAATAGCCCTCCGAATCTGCGCCGTCAAAACATACAATTCCTCCTTCGGAAACGCCATAGTTAAATCATAAAACATATGAAGTAGTTTGTCAGCCCGTTTTTTTAAATTTCTAGAATCTTCCACCATAAATTCGTCGTATTAAAAAATGTTCGATGCTCAATGTTCGATGCTCAATGTTCGATGCTCAATGCTCAATGATTATTGTTCATAATAAAATATATAAACTTCCCCCACACTCTTGTATCCCCCAAACAAACTTTTTAAGGCCTCTATCTTCATCTGCTTTTCCATCTCGCCCCCGCCCAGCCACTTTTTCTCTGCAATCAAATAGCAAAAATCCGCCCCTGTTAATTCCAAGGCCTTATCCATATAACTAAACCTTGGCGTATCTATCATATTTCGCCAAAGTTCCGCCCTTTCCGGCTGTTGATACGAAGAATGCATTGGAAATCCACCGCCTACTATCTCTCGGCCCGAAGCCGCCTCCAAAGCCAAAAGCTTCCAAGTATTTGCCAAAACACAATAATTATCCCTATCCCCGTTCTGGGTCGAAATATCTGCCCAAATATATTTTCCTGCCCCCCAATCATTCTCTCCTACCATCACCTTAGATTCCGGGCCAGAGGCATAAACTACTCCGCTAAAAATTGCCAAAGCCAAACTAACTAAAACCATCCGCGCCTTTAAGGCAATTTTTCCCCTTAACAGCCAAAAAATGCCCCAAGCAGCTAAAGGCAGCATAAAAAAAACAATTGTCAAATCCATCCGCTTGGCAAACAATCTCTCCCCTTTCATATAATACATCGAAATAAAATGATTAAAAAGAAAAATTCCCAAAAACAAAACCCAAAAAACCCCTGTCCGAAAACATTTCATCCTAGCAATTCTTAAAATCCCTAAAAAAATCCCTGCCCACAAAAAAATTGTGGTAAACATCTGCCAGTTTAGTAATTTAAACAAATCCGCCTTTACTAAGCTCTCCTCCGTCTGCATAAAAATAAAGTTCCCTCGCGAGATAAAATCCGGTACTTTAGAAGCCCAGCCCAAAGCCAAAACTTTTTCTAAAAAAAACTCGCCTAAATTTACTATCCCTCTAAAAAATCCGCCTCCAAAATTAAACTTAGAAAACCCGCTAATTTTATCAAACCAAGGAATTACGCCCAAAAATAAAACACCCAAACCCAAAAATATTCCTAAAAAACTTTTCTTTCCAATAATCATCTTAGCTAAAACCAGATGCTTAAAACAAACAACCAAAATCCCAATCTCCAAAATTAAAATAAAATATAATGCATAATTTAGATATGCCAGGCCTGTTAAAACCAAAAGCAACACTAAAAAATTCTTGCCCGCCTCTTTTTCTTCCAAATACTTAAGCCACAAAACCACCAAAAAAACAAAATACAAAAAACCGAAAGCAACCGGCACTGTTAAGGAGCCATAAAACTGCATTGGGTAAAACAAAGCCGGCAGCATCGCCATAAGGCCTAAAAACCACTTCCTATCCGTAAAAAACCTCCCAATCCTTGCCAAAAGTAAAGGCAAAATCAAAGACCATAAAATAAAAACCAAAAAAATATCAACCCAAAAAGCATCTATCCCCATAACCCAAGATAAAAAAATCGTTAACCCCCACTGATTGGCATAGGAAGTCCTGTCTCCTGCTACCAAAACCTCGGGCACCGAAAAAGGCCCGATTTTTTTATAACTCGCGTTCTTTCCCAGCAAACTCGGACTTAAAACCTTCCCGTCCATAAGCCATCTTTCCGCCCCAAGATGCCGCCACCTATCGCCTCCAAACCCGGTTTTATAAATAACCGGCAAATAAGAATGCAGAAAAAATGAATGCAAAATAACTATCACCAAAATCACCCGCAATTTATATCTCGAAAAAACTATAAGGAAAACAATAAAAGTCGCTAAAATATACAAATAAAGATGCCTCGAGATAACTACGTTCCAAGGCGAAAAAATAAACTCTCCGGTCCGCCCTAAAAACAAACTCGCAAAAACCAAGCTCGCAGAAAAAATCAAAACCACCCACATCCAAAGTTTTATCCTTAAACCTCCTTCTGCTTTATAATCCGTCCTTGCTTCTAACTCGCTCTTCCCCCTAAAAAACCAAGCCAAAAAAGTCATAACAACCAGGCCCAAAAGCGCCAGTTCCATAGTTATCTTCCAAACCACAAGAAAGAAAGCCATAAAAAAACTGGTTAAATATACGGCCAGAATCAGTCCAAAAAATATCGACCAATTTCTATTAAGTTTAGCCCTTTGTCCAAAAATCCCAGCCAGCCATATCCCCAAAATACCCCAGTAAACTAACAAACCGACAAACCCAAAAAAACCAAAATGCAAAACTTTCATATTAAACCATAAAAAAACCAGGCAAAAACCAGAAATTGCCAAAAAAGTATATTTTCTATCTTCTTGAATTTTTCTAATTATATTATTTATCATCTTTTAAAATTCTATTTAGTTTCTCTCCAATTTTAATCCAATCATATTTTTCTCTAACTTTCTCCTGGCCAGCCCTGCCCATCTCCCCTGCTTCTTCGCTATGGCTTAAAATCCATTCAATCTTCAGGGCCAAACCCCCAACATCTTTCGGCTTCACTAAAAATCCACACCGCCCTGAGCCTGCCTGTCCTGAGC
>JABMQE010000133.1 GCA_013203415.1 Candidatus Falkowiibacteriota bacterium
AGCGGCTCAACTGGAACAAGTGAAGATGGCTAATCCTGAGGCAATAATTGAGAATAAAAATAATGAGGTTGTTAATGAGGAAACATATCATGAGAGGAATACAAAGGTAGTAGAAGCGGCCAATGATTTGGTGGCTTTTTGGGTTAATAAGAGTCCTGGAGTGGCAGACACGATTAAGAAGGCTAAGGTAAGGGGGATTCCAGTAAAATTTTTTGAGTATACTATTGAGTGATTTATGAAAAAACATATAAATATTAAAATACACGGCCAAGTGCAAGGAGTATCATTTAGATATTATTCGCAGGATTTGGCAGGGGAGCTGGGATTAGCGGGTTTTGTTAGGAATGAATCTGATGGGACGCTTTATATTGAGGTTGAGGGTGAAAAAGAGAAATTGGATGAGTTTATGGAGTGGTGCAGGAAGGGGCCAGGGTCGGCGCAGGTTGAAAAGGTGGAGATGGGCTGGGGTGAGGTTATGGGTTATAAAGATTTTGTAATTAAGTAGAGTTTGACGATTTTTATCTGGCGTATATGAATTTTTATAAAGACAAGAAATCTTTTAAGGTCTTAGTGATTATATTGTTAGTTATTGTTGGTAGCTTTGCTTTGAATTTGTTTTTACCAAAATTAACTTCGGACGAGGCAAGGGAGTTTGTGCGGGGTTTGGGTTTTTGGGGTCCACTGGTGGTAATACTTTATATTATTATTTCCCACATAATTGCTCCAGTTTCAGGAGCGCCGATGATGGTTTTGGGTATCGCCCTTTTTGGGATTTACGAAGTGACGATTTATTCGTATTTAGCGGGTATTATAAGCGCGGTGATTGCTTTTTATATAAGTCGGAGATTTGGGCGGATTTGGGTATTAAAGTTAGTTGGCCAAAAGACAATGGAAGAAATCGATGATTTTGTGGAGTATGCAGGAACGGAGATGCTTATTTTGAGTCGGTTATTCGGGTTTTCGGTTTTTGACGTAATATCTTATGCAGCAGGATTGACTAAAGTTTCTTTTAGAAAATATTTTATCATTACTTTGGTTTTTAGTATTCCGGCTCGAGTGGTGTTCGCTTTTGTCTTTAGGAATGTTGACTTTGGGACAATGACGGGAATAATTATTTGGGTTGGCACGCTTGGGTTTTTCGCAGTTTTGTTTTCTTTGTTTGTAAAGATGTATATGAATAAAAAAAGAAAAATTGATGCTTGTGGATAATTGTTTGAGGCGTTTGTGTGTAGTATTCGAAGATAAGTAAAAAGCCCTTTTGGGGCTTTTTGGTTTGATTTCTACCCCACTTTAGTGGAGGGTTCGGCGACTTTAGTCGCAGACTTTGAGCTAAAGCTCAATCGACCCTCAGCTAAAGCTGGGTAGAAATTTATTTTTCGAGCAATTCTTCGATTACTTCGATAAGGTCTCTGTCTTCAAAATAATCGCTGAGCTGGTCTTGCCAATCTTCGGTGGTGATATCTATGTCTGGGTCGACACCGCGGCCTTCGATTGGCTGGCCGTCGGTATCGCGAAGGGTAACAGAATGGACTAAAAATATGGAATAGGTTTCTTTAACTGGGTCGATTTGGATATCAAGCGGGTAGACCTTTTCGATGGTGCCCCAGCCCTTGGTTTTGGTGCCGATAAAAGTTCCGATGTTAAATTTTTTAAGAGTAGAAATCATAAGCTCGGCCGAGGATTGGGTAATTTCGTTAGCGAGAATAATAGTGTTTTTTACTTTTTTGGTGGCGGGCATTCGTTCGGCTTTGGTTCTAAACGGGAGATAATCTTCCTGGTGATACCAATCATAGGCATGCTGGTTGTTGCCTAAGAAGACGCCTAAAAAATAGGGAAGATAATCAATAGAGCCGCCGATATTATCGCGGAAGTCGATGATTAAGCTTTCCAAACCTGGTTCGTCTTCTAAACCATCCAATTCGTTTGCGAATTCTTCGAAAGTGGTTGGGGAGAATTTTTTTATTTGGAGATAGGCGATACCGGGCTTTATAATATTAGAGCTGGCGGTTGATTCGATGCCGGATTCATCGTATTTTTCGCGGTCTTTTGGCTCGGACAAGGTTTCGTAGGCGCGGTCCAGGAGAGCGATTTTTTCTTCGGCTTCTTTAATTTCTTCTTCGGTTTTTGTTTCGTCGTTAATAATTTCTTCCAAATTTTTGGATTTTTCTTCATGGGATTCCTTTATTTCTTCTTCGGTGGCGTCTTTCTCGAGCTCGAGCTCGGAGTAGAGGTCGGCATCTGGGTCGATATTTTGGACAGTATCCGAGAGTTCTTGGACGTTTTCCGAGGTATAAAGGCCGGAACGGCCAAAAGGTTTTAAGTTGGCCAGAACAGTGGTCCCAACATTAACACTAAACTCTTTTCTTTCTTCTATCTGTATGCTTTCTATTTTTTGGGAAAGGATGGAGGCAATATCATTATCCGAGACAGTAATTGCGGATTCTTGGGTGTTGGTGGCTGTTTGGGTCTGGAATTTGTCTATCGCAAGCTCGAAAAGCTCGATAAGGTCTTCGTCGGAGATTTCTTCCCAGTAGTTTTCCTGGATTTTATTATATATTTCTAAAAGAAATTCCACATGGATATCTTTTTGGGGCTCGGGTTCATCATCGTCTGTAGTGTTGTTTCTTTGTTTAATATAAAAAAAGCCCGCAATAATTATGGTAATAACAAAGACCGTGATGATTAAACGAACAAGAATGGACTTTAGGATTTTGGACGTTTTTTTGCTCATATTTTATGAAATTTTCGTGTTTTGGTATGATACTATACAAGGATAGATAAGGCAAGGGGGGATAGATAAGATGTTATTGAGTTACCCATAACTTATAACGTATAATTTATAACTTACGGGCAACGAGTTATATGTTATAAGTTATACGTTATACGTTTTTTGTACAGATTATGTTTAGTGGTTTTTTCTTGTTTTTTATTTTTTTTGATGTTAAAATGATAGTAAGGCAATTTTATATATTTTGACCCCTATGTTAAAAAAATTTGATGTTATTACAATCGGCGGAGTAGCAAGGGATGTTATTTTTTTTACCGAAGAAGGAAGGGTTGTGGATAATAAAAGCGACTTGACTAAAGCGCGGCTTGCTTGTTTTGAGAGCGGAGCAAAGATTATTGTTGATGAAGCGAATTTTTCTTTAGGCGGAGGAGCTTCGAACACAGCTGTGGCTTTTGCCAGGTTGGGCTTAAAGACGGGAGTAATTGCAAAAACAGGCAAGGACAGGGAGGCAGAAAAAATAATCGAGGAGATGCAGGAAGAAGGGGTGGATACCAGTTTTATAGACCAGACCCGCTTGTTGGCGAGGCATGGCAAAAAAACAGTTACTGGTTTTTCTTTTATTGTGGGAACAGGCAAGGATATGGAGCATACAGCTTTTTTGTATCGAGGGGCGAACGACGAACTTCAGGTGAACGAGCCCTTGCTTTCCCGAATTAAAACAAGTTGGATTTATGCGGCTTCGCTTTCGGGTAATAATTGGCCTTTAATTTTAAGAAATGTAGGGAAGCATGTATATAATTCTAAACATAAGCCGGGAACATTTAAGAAAGCAAAGGGAGTAAAATTTGCCTGGAATCCGGGCCAGGTTCAGATCGAGGCCGGGAAGAGGCGGTTGGAGAAATTTTTGGAAGTGACGGATGTTTTAATTTTAAATAAAGATGAGGCAACAGAGCTGGTTATGTCGGATACGAGAAACGTGAAAAGCGAGGCGCAATTAAAGAATACGGAATTTTTGCTTAGAACAATTCAGGGATGGGGGCCGGAGATTGTGGTAATAACAAGCGGGGAGAAGGGGGCGCATGTTATTTGGAACCAGCAGGTTTATTTCCATAAGGCAAAGAAAGTTAAAACCAAGGATACAACAGGGGCAGGCGATGCTTTTGGGGCAGGGTTTGTGGCAGGGTTGGAATTGTTTAAGGATACCAAGAAGGCGTTAGAGCTTGGGATTTTGAATGGGGCAAGAGTGGTGACAGAGGTGGGAGCTCAAGAAGGATTGATGCGGAGAGATGATATTTGATTTAAATTTCATTATCACATTATTAAATTATTAGAATGGCTAGAATCAAAATAGAAATATCAGCCAGGCATGTTCATCTAAACCATGCGGATTTAGAAAAGCTTTTTGGTAGTGGTTATAATTTGAAAATTTTGCGAGAGTTATCACAAAAGGGCCAGTTTGCAAGCCGGGAGCGGGTGATAGTAAAAACAAAGAAAGGAGAGTTTCCGACTGTTCGTGTTTTAGGTCCGATGCGGAGGAATACGCAGGTGGAGATTTCTATGACTGATGCCAGAAAATTGGGGATTGAGCCGCCGGTTAAAAGATCGGGCAACTTGGAAGGTTCGGTGGGGGCTTTTTTAATCGGTCCTCGGGGAAAGGTAAAATTGAAAAATGGGATAATTATTGCTAAGCGGCATATTCATTGCAGCGATAAGGAAGCGAAAAAATACAAGGTAAAAGACGGGGAAGAGGTTTCGGTTAAAGTTGATGGGGAAAGGAGTTTAACATTCCACAAAGTGGTTGTTAGGATAAGAAAAGATTTTTCATGGAGCATGCATGTGGATGCAGATGAGGGAAATGCGGCAGGTGTTACGCAAGGTGCGGTTGGCGAAGTTATTCGGTGAAAAATATAAAAAATGAAAAATAAAATATAAAAGACACAAACTAAAAATAAAAAAGTTTTTTATATTTTATATGTGTTTTTTGTTTTTTATATCTCATATTTTATTTTACCCTTCTCATGCGTTCTATCTTAACAATAAATTCTGGCTCCACCTCACTCAAATATAAGCTCATCGACTTGGATGATTTTAGAATTATGGCAGAAAATAATTTGCAAGGGATAGAGAGCCATAGCGAGGCGTTTAAGAGAACTCTTAGAGAGGTTGGCAATTTGTCGGCAGTAAAGGTTGTGGGGCACCGGGTGGTTCATGGCGGGGACGAGTTTTTTGAGCCAGTGGAAATAACAAAGGAGGTTTTGAAAAAAATAGAATCCTATTCAAACTTAGCCCCCCTGCATAATCCGTATAATTTAGCTGGAGTTCGGGCATCAAACGAGTTTATCCCTAATATCCCTGATTTTGCGGTTTTTGACACGGCTTTTTATCGTGATTTGCCGGACCGGGCAAAGATTTACGGCCTGCCTTATGAATTTTATAAAGAGCATGGAATCCGAAGGTTCGGGTTTCATGGGATTTCGCATAAATATGTGGCTATGGAAGCCGCAAAAGAATTAAAAAAAGAGTTAAAAGATTTGAATTTGGTTACCTGCCATTTAGGCGGGGGTGTGAGCATAACAGCGATAAAAAAAGGAAAGGCAATAGATACTTCTATGGGTTTTACGCCGATGGAAGGTCCGATGATGATGACAAGGTGCGGGGATATCGACCCAGGGGTGGTTTTGAAATTAAAAGATTCCCTTAATGGGAATGATAAAGGAATGGTAGGGCGGATTTTAAACAAAGCGAGCGGGATTAAAGGGATAAGCGGGATTGATGATTTTTTAACATTGTTGGAGGCGGTTGGAAACGGGGACGAGAGGGCAAAATTAGCGTTTGAAATTTATACTTACAGGATAGAGAAATATATTGGGGGTTATTTAGCAATTTTGGGCGGAGCTGATGCTCTGGTTTTTACGGGGCAGGTAGGAGCAGGCAAAGCAACAACCAGAAACAAGATTACAAAAGATTTGGATAAGATATTGGGGAGGACAAAGGTGTTAACGATTGAGACAGATGAGGAGCTGATGATAGCAAAGGAAATCGCAGAGAAGCTTGGCAAATGAGATTAATACACGAATGTATATGCGAATTATATTCAAATTTTATTTGCGAATAATTTGCATATAAATTGGAGTAATATTTATGAAAAAGGATTTAAAATTAGAAATTTTGGAAAAGGTGGCGACTTTGGTTACGGCTGGGTTTGGTTTGGTGGCGGCTTTGGCTTGGAATAGTGCTATTCGCGCTTTGTTTGATAAGGTTTTTGGGGAACAAAGTGGGATTATTGCAATGTTTGTTTATGCGGTGGTTGTGACTGTTGTTGTGGTTTTGGCAACGATTAAACTGGGCCGGGCTGTTAATAAGGTTAAGGAAGAGCTGGGGCTGGTTGGTTCAGAGAAGACACCTGAAAAGAAGTAAACACACGAATAAGTATGCAAATGATATGCAAATATATTTGCGAATAATTTTTGAGGTCGTCTATATTAAGGAGGAAGCTAATGTCTGAGATAATTTATAAGGATTTGTGTTATGTTTTGAATGGCATTTTCTTTTATATTCATAATAAATTAGGTCCGAATTGTAGCGAGAAGCAATATCAGGAAGGAGTAGCATTGAAACTGAGTGCTGATAATATTTTTTACGAGAGAGAGAAGAAATTGTTTATAAAAATTGGTAACGGGAAAGTTGGAGGTAATCAGGTGGATTTTTTAGTTGAGAGTAAATTGCCAGTTGACTTAAAAGCAAAGAAGTATATTACTAGAGAGGATTTTAAACAAATGTTAAGATATTTAAAAGCAGGAAATTATAGATTGGGATTAATAGTAAATTTCAGAGGTTTAAAAGTTCAAATTAAAAGAGTCGTGAATTCAGATTTACATTAATGTCCGTAAATATATTATATAGCTTAGAAATTATTCGTAAATAAAATTTGAATATAATTCGCATATAGATTCGTGTAATGCTTAAGAATTGGCAAGTAAAAAATAAAATATCAAAAGAAACAAAAAACGAGTTCCCAGAGGTGAACTCGATTATTTTACAATTGATGCAAAATCGGGGGTTGGTTAGTAAAAAGGAAATTGATGAGTTTATGAACCCGGATTATGAGCATGGCCTGCATGATCCTTTTTTATTTCGGGATATGGAGAAGGCAATTTTAAGGATTGAGAAGGCAGCGGAGAATAAAGAAAAAGTATTAATTTATGGTGATTATGATGCAGATGGTGTTTGCTCTAGTGTTGTGCTTTACGAGATTTTTAAGAAGATGAGTTTTAATGTTGAAGTTTATTTGCCCCACAGGGAAAAAGAAGGGTATGGGTTAAATATGGGGGCATGTGATTATATTATTAAGCAAGATGTTAAATTGGTGGTAACGGTTGACTGCGGGGTGAGTAATAAAGAAGAGGTTAAAAAACTGCAAGAAGCAGGAATCGATGTAATTATTTTAGACCATCATCATCCCCCAGAAGAATTGCCAGAGGCGTATGCTATTGTTGATGCCAAGATTAAGGATGATAAATATCCATTTAGCGAATTAGCAGGAGTAGGAGTGGCGTTTAAGTTAGTGCAGGCATTGGTTAAGCGTGGGAAGCTTAAGGATGGGCAGGAAAAATGGTTTTTAGATCTGGTGGCTTTGGCTACGGTGGCGGATTGTTCGGATTTGATTGGTGAGAACAGAGCATTGGTAAAATGGGGTATGGTGGTTTTGAATAAGACCAAGCGGCTTGGCTTGGTCGAGCTGATAAAAGCAGCCAGTAGAAAGCTGGGCAAGATTGATACTTATGTAATTGGGTATCATTTAGCGCCAAGGATTAATGCGGCCGGCAGGATGAACCATGCGAATGCGGCGTTTAAGCTTTTGATTTCGGATAACAAGAGCGAGGCGGAGAGATTGGCTTTGGATTTGAATAGAGAGAATGTAGAGCGGCAAAAATTAACAGAGAGGATTTTAAAAGAAGCAAATGCGAAGATAGGGGAGTTTGACCCCAAGAATAAATTAATTTTTGTAGCCGACACACGCGAGGGTTTGTGGCCGCCTGGGGTGGTTGGGCTGGTGGCAGGGAAGTTAGCGGATTTGTACCAAAGACCAGCTTTGGTGGTTGGCAGAAATTCGGAAGGAAAGTTAATCGGAAGCGGGAGGAGTGTTTTGGATTTTAATATTATAGAGGCAGTAGCAGAGGCAAAAGAATATTTATCTCATTTTGGCGGGCATTCGGGGGCTTGTGGATTTACAATAAAGGATGAGGCAAGCATGGAACCTTTTTTTATAAAAGTGGGGGAGATTGCCAAGAGTAAATTAAGCGATAAAGATTTAAGGCCGGTTTTGGAGATTGATGCGGAAATAGAAATGCGGGATATAACATGGGAGTTTTTTGAGCAATTAGAAAATTTCGAGCCGTTCGGCGAGATGAATCCAAAGCCAAGGTTTTTAGGAAAAGATTTAGAGGTGGCAGGATTGGTGGGGGTGGGCAATGGCGCCAAGCATTTGCGGCTTTTGGTTAATCAGGGAGAGATAAAGAATAGAAAAACGATTGGGTTTGGTTTTGGAGAATGGTGTGGGAAGTTGAAAGTTGGGGATAAGGTTGATATAGTTTTTGAGGTAGAGGCGGATGAGTGGAACGGGGCTAGGGAGTTGCAGGTTAGGATTGTGGATTTGCGGGCGAGTCACTAGTCACTCGTAACTAGGGACGGGTTAATAATCGGTTGATAAAGTGAAGTTAATAAAAGTTAATGGTGGATAATAATTTTCGAAAAAACAAAATGAATGTTAGAGAGTTGTGGGGTGTAGTGATTGATTTTAGGGAAATAGAGGAGGGTGGTGTTGATATAGATGACATTTTGTTATATTTATAATCGATTAAGAAAGAAAAGTCACCCGTACGCAGTATTGTAGATATGGGTGACGTGGTTTGTTTAGGACAAGATTCGTTTATTTTATATTTTTTGATAATTTTTCAAATTTTTTATTGTTGAATTTATAGAATCCTAGGACTAGAATTTCTTCTTCTGTGTCTATTGTGTGAATGCCTATTCTGTCGTGGAGTATTAGAGGATAATCGTTGTTGTCTAAAGTTACAAATAAGAGGTTTTTTTCATATTTTTTAAGGTAAGCTGAGATGTAGCAATCTATAGCATTAGGATGTTTGCTATTTACGTTTTTGTTGGAGTAGATATTGGAAATTTTAATCGCATCATTTAATATACATTCGTCAATTGGTAAGGATAACACTGTTTTTTCTGGCGACAAGAAATCTAAAAAATCAGTTTTTATTGAAATGTGTTCTTTTGTTTTACAGCCGCATAGAAATTCAAATTTAATAAATTCATTAATAACTGGGATACAATTATTATTTTTTAAGTGGAGGAAGAGTTTATTAAAATAAGACGTATCGTTATATTGATACGCCTTTATAATAAAACAGGTGTCTAATAAAACGTGTTTGTTTATTAGAGATGATTTCGGGGTTACTGACATTTTTCCGTGATTATTTCTTCTTTCAACTCTTGATCTTCATAATCTTTAATTCTTCGTGCTAATCTCCTTAGTTTTTCAATATCCCATTCATATTCAGGGACATTATTAAATTGTTGCTTTTCATTCGGCATGGGATTTGATATAATTTTTATATCTTCTATTGTAATTATTTCATGTTTTAAATTATTTATCAAGCTTTTTTATTCACAGGCCATATTTATGCCAAAGAAACTAAAAATCTATACAGATGGTGGTGCTCGTGGGAATCCTGGGCCGGCTGCTTTTGGGGTTGTTGTCGAGGATCTGGATGGAAAAATGGTTGGAAAGTTTTCCAAATATTTGGGAGAAACAACGAATAATCAGGCAGAATATCAGGCGGTTCATTTTGCTTTAGAAAAAGCAAAAGAAATGAGAGCTAGCGAGGTGGAGATTTTTTCGGACAGTGAATTGATTGTTAAGCAATTAAATCAGGATTACAAAATTAAGAATGAGGATTTGGGTAAATGGTTTTTAAAGATTTGGAATTTGCGGCAAGAAATTGGAAAAGTGAGTTTTACACATATACGAAGAGAAAAAATAAAAAGGCAGATAAGCTGGTTAATGAGGAATTGGATAATCGCTAATTTACACAAATTTACCACAAATGTCACGAATTTTATTTTTTTGTGCTTGACTTTTTTTGCGATTTTTGCTATGATTATAGAGTCCAAGTAAGCTGGATGACTACTGTTAATTTCGCACATTTTATTTGACTGTTTTGGGTCCCCGGTTGCGACCGGGGTGCTCAATTTTGCAGCCAAATCAAAGATTTGGGCAAAATTGGCAGAGGAAAGTCCGAACACTTATTTCCGTTTTTAACGGATCTAAAAGAGCAGTTCCGAAATGGAACCGGGAGTAGAT
>JABMQE010000134.1 GCA_013203415.1 Candidatus Falkowiibacteriota bacterium
ATATTGGTGTCTCTGGCTCTGTCGCAATCACAAACTGGTTAGCATCAGCACCAACAATCGTAACCAAAGCCTCTTCACCAAGAATCAAATCCGCATCCCCTAAATTCTCAATCACCAGCGTCTTCTCAATATATTCCTCTGTATTCTCATTACCAAATATTAATGTCTCCCCGCTGGAAATATTAATCCCATCCTCTTTAACATTAATTTCACTGGCGGTCGAACTCGCTTCACCTATTCCTTCACCAATAATCAAAACAATATATGGATTCTCGTTGTTATCATTATTGCTAATACTCAAATCAACATTCTTAACCCCAGCCAAACTTGGGCTAAAAATCAAAGTAAAATCCGAGGAACCTGCTGGCGCTATCGTATCGCTCGGCCCGCCAACAACACTAAAATCACCTGCGTCATCTCCGGATATTACAACCGTAGTCGAGCTGTTCAAAACCAAATCCGCATCCCCTAAATTATAAATATCAAAAACTGTTTCACTTGACGTCCCCACCTCAACACTACCAACATCAAAACTCCCGCCGCTGGCAACCGTCGTAGTCGCCTGCCCTAACTCTATCTCTGGTTCTGGTTCGCTTGCTTCCCCCCCTTGCCGAACATCAAATGGGTCGGATTCCATTGGTTCGGAAACATTGCCCTGCCAATCCCATATAATTGCTTTAAGTTTATAACCCTCCCCCAAAAGTGCCCCCGGCACATACCAATCAAAGCTTACCACACCAAAGTCAAATTCAGTTGTACTAATATAATTCCAACTATCATCACTTGGTTCATAATAATAAACATCTGCTTCTTTGGGATAATCGTCATAAACAGAATTAACTAACACGCTTACTTCTTCCTGGTTTGGGACCGAGTTATCTGTGCTCTTGGATATATAGACAGACATAATTTCGGGCGCTTCTGTATCCGGTGCAAATCTGGTTATTAATCTAATATCTGTCGTTTCACCCCCATTTGGAATAATCACTCGAGTGGCTATTTTTTGATGATAATTGTTTCCTGCCCAAACAACAGTTACTCCATTTCCCCTGTTTTGATAAGAAAAATTGCCTTCTTCATCACTCTCAACATACGTCGCGTGAAGCCCCTCCCCATCAACCTCGGCCCCCTGCTCTCTTTGATTATTAAAAGTTACATAACCGCTAAAATCACCGGTGTATTTAGCATTATCAGAACTTGTCATCACCTGGACAATCTCCGAATAATAGACTGGACCTCTAGTAACTATTTCCGCCCCTATGCTAAATTCCCAAACCTCATCCTCAGGAAGGTTGGTAACAAAACGTCCATATTGACTATCTATAATTCTTGATCTCCATGTTTCATCACCTAATTTTCTATATATCATCCTATAAGCATACCTATTAGCATCATCCTTAAAAGGAGTTTGTAAAAATACTGCTGGTGTATCCGAATATTCAAGTTTGACTGCTACAACATACAAAGGCGTTGCTGGAGTACCATCTAAAGAACCTGCAAAATTAAAAACATCTTCTTTCCAATTATTTTCATAATTTATTTCTCCCTCCGCCTCAATATAAAAAGTAAACTTGGTATCACCAATAAAAGGCAAAGTATTAACCGGGTCCCATTCTAAAATCCAAGTTTCATTCGGCCCAATAGTATCATTAATAATTAATGGATTATATCTTGCAAAATCATCTACAAAAGCATAAAACGCTGGCGAACTAACCGCCTTATACCCTCTGTTCTCCAACACAATTCCAAACAATGCATCTTCTTTATTAATTAAACCCGTTAACGCCTCCAAACCAGTAATCCCTAAATCCCCCTGCCCAAAAACTTTCAACGCCGCAATATCATAATAAAAATCCCCAAAACTTCCATTAGCATACTGCTCGCTAATGTTATTATCCCAAAGCATCGCCTGGACCCCTGGCTCATACTCATACAACTGAAATCCATAAAGCATCCCAAGCTCGTCAACCAGCCCCGAACCTGCAAGCTCTTCTGTCTCCTGATTATAATTATTATTCAAAAAACCAAGCAAAGCATTAATCTTTTCATCAACATTAATATTAATACTATCTCTATTACTAACTGTCACCCCCTCAAATGGTTTTATATATTCCAAAGTTTTATTAACCAAATAATAACTATCCGCACCATCTGGAAAATAAGACATAGACCCGTCTGCTTCAACCTGATTTAAAACATAATATAATCCTTGAGTCGCAGCTCCGCCTGTCTCAAAATCACTGCTCTTTGCAAAAGCTTTAACTACCTCCAAAGTTGTTACCACATCACTCCCATACCCCTCCTCCAAACCAACCCCTCCATCACTATTCCTGCTTGCCATAAGCTCTGTTAAAAGTCCGCTATTATCTCCGCCTTGGTCCAAAAGCACCCTCGCCTTTATCGCCTTTTCCCGATTGTTAGAAGGCGCTGTGGTTAACAAATAATCAACCATTGCCTGATATTCATCACTGCCCCTTCGATTAAATCTTGCCAACAAATACCCAATCTCACTCGTTATCTCATATTGATTAAAACTAGAAAAACTGCCATCCTCATTCTGGTTTTGAGCTAAATAATATAAAATATAATCCATTGTATTTTCCTCTATACCATCATAATATTCCATAAGCTTATCCCCTACTTCCATCGCCCCCATCTGCTCAACTTTCTCAACGCTCACCTCCCCGTCTCCAGAAAAACTTTTAACCTGCATTAAATCCCCTGCCTTAACTGGCACTGCCTCGCTAATATCAATTGCCTGCGATTCATCAATCTCAAATCCCAAACCAACATTCGCGTCCTCTCTAATTTCTCCACCATCCACGTCCGTATAATCTGTTGTCATCTGTTTTAATCCGTCGTCATCCGTGTCCATAGAATCAACCGCCCCAACACTTCCAACCACAAAAAACTGAACAAAAATCAAACCAGTGGCCAAAAGTTTAAATAAATTGTGAGTTTTAAAACGTTTCATAAAGTATAAATTATTCTTTTCTTAAATAAATAATATTTATCTGCGGACGGGCAAAAAATCTTGCCGGCGGTGTTACCGCCCCAACGCCATTAGTTACCAGAACTTTGGTGTTTTCCAGTTCAACCATGCCTGTTCTATACTTCTGTCCATACAAAGAAGGAATAAATGGCGCCCATAATCCAAAAAAAGTTGCTTGTCCCCCATGAGTATGCCCGGCTAAAACCAAGTCAATATTTTTTGTTCTAATAAGCTCGCTAAAATCAGGATTATGAGAAACCAACAACACAAAATCATTTTCATCTGTGTCTTTAATAGTTGATAACACGCTTGGCGTCCCCTCCCAAAAATCACTAACCCCGCCAAGCTTTATTTTTTCACCATTAATCTCTATCCACTCCGAATTTTCATCCAAAAGAATTATCCCTGCTTTTTCCATACTCGCTACAGTTAAGTCATAATCTTCCCAAAAATCATGGTTGCCAGTAACCCCATAAACCCCCAAAGGCGCTTCCAATCGGCTCAACTCCTCAAAACAAGGAGCAATATACTTTTTATCCCTTTGCACATAATCACCGCCAAGAATTATCAGGTCTGGTTCTAAAGCATTTACCCTTGATACGATTTTAGAAGCCCTCTCATTAGATAAAAACGGCCCACAATGAACATCTGCCATAAAAACAATCTTCGTATTCTCAAAAACACTCGGAACATCCCTATCAATAAAAACCATCACTTTCTCCTCTATCCAATACGGCTCCACAAACGAATACCCCAACAACAAAGCACCGATAATAAGAAGTGTGATTCCAGTTTTTGATAATATTTTTGTTTTAGGCATAAAAATTTTTAAAAACTATTGATTTCCTGTACAACTATTTATATTTTTCCATCGACTCTTTTTCCTTACGTTTTCCAAATCTATTACTAAGAAATACTACCAGATACGGAGAAGCTATAATTAACAAAATTATCGGACTTAATAATCCTAAAATTACAAATAAAGATAACGACCAAAAAAGAATGAAAGAAATTAAAGAAACATTAACACAATTATCAAGGATGCAACTACTGCCATCGTAACCCATGATAAAAAATAAAGAGAGAATGAAAGCCAAGGCGATAAAATAAGAAATTTCTGCGATAAGAACTTTTTTGTACTGATTGTAGTTACTGAACTTTTTACCCAATTTGTTTCGACACCATGTAGCAAACAAGAAAAAACCGAGTATTAAAGCTAAATTTAAGACCAAATATAAATATCTATATCCATAAAATTCAAAAAATGAAACATATTTTATACATCCTCCCGGCCCTCCAACAACATGCTCATCACAAGCACCGTGGCTATGCATAATTACCACAGCAGCGATAAAGAGAAAAGTCTCCAACAACATAACCCCTCCCAAACCATCGGTTTTTTTAAGATACAATATGATTTTTTTTAATCTTTTTTTAGTGTTCTCCATACTATTTTAAGGTTGATACTTACTTTTTAAATTATATTATTCCCCAAACAAGGAATGAATGCTTATCTTAATAGCATCTATTTTTTAACCAATTCCATTATCACTCCTTGGTTTATGGATACTTCCTTCCTCATATCCGAAACCTCACTTGGTTCTCCTTTAGAATTAACCGCAAAAAACTTAAATATTAAACTCCCATCATAACAATTAGGGCAATATGATAACGCAATATCTATATATTTACTTTTTTTGCCTTCCTTCTCCTTGGCATTTTCAATCGTACTTTTAATCTTATTCCCATCCTTAAGATTTTCATTAATTTCTTTTACGGTATTCTCAAAACCTTCCAAAGAAATGCTTTTCAAGGTTTTATTTTTATAATACTTCTTACATTTATCACAATACTTCGAATCAGCAAATATTAATGCCAACGCCAAAGACCCAACCAAAGCGCCTAATATTTGAACATAAAACATGATTGTTGTTACTGCTTTCCCAACCTCAAATTCATCACCAAGCTTTACCGCCCCCCTATATCTAAACTGATGCTTAGAAGAAGAATTTATCATATTCATATATTCCGTAAAACTTGTTAATTCGCTAATCGAAACATGGTCCTTTGGTTTAGAAAATGAATATACAACCTGTACCTCTTCAAACTCATCAAGAGTAATGTGCGTGGTTCTATATGATATATAATTAATACTAAAAAATGTTAACAAGCCAAGAAT
>JABMQE010000135.1 GCA_013203415.1 Candidatus Falkowiibacteriota bacterium
AATCTTACAAAATATACAATCAGGCATAAATAAAATATGAAAAATAAAAGATAAAAGACACAAACTTAAAAATGAAAAAATCTTTTATTTTTTATATGTGTTTTTTATTTTATTTAAGTCTCTTCTTCACTTCCTCCACCGCCTTATCAAAATCAACAACTTCCTGTACTCCGCTCTCCATATCTCTGATAATTATTGTTCTATCTAAAATTTCCTTCTGGCCGATAATCAAGGTATATTTTACTCCCAGCTTGTCTGCCTGCTCCAATTGCGACTTTAAGCCGTCCTTGCTAAAATTTTCTGCTGTTTTAATATTACCCTTGCGTAAATCCTCAAAAAGCTTCAACGAAATCTTTTTTGCTTGATCTCCCAGTTGCGCCAAAAAAATATCTGCCTTTTTTGATCCTGAAATTTTTACTTCCTGCTTTTTTAACACTAAAATCATTCTTTCTATGCCCACAGCAAAACCAGCCGCTGGCGTCTCTTCCCTAGCACCCAATATTTCAGCCAAACCATCATAACGCCCCCCGCCTCCCAAAGCCAAGTTGCTTGGGTCAACTTTAGAAGCTACGGACTCTCCGTCCTTATTATTAGTTTTATTAGTCATATTCGTTTCATTCGTGCTGACCCCTTTTTCATTCTCCTCACCTTGAGTTCCAAGTTGGTCTTCTTTTTGCTCATCGAACAACGGCCATATTTCAAAAACCGTCTTGGTGTAATAATCCAAACCCCTTACTAATTTCGAATTTAAATTATAAGGAATAGCACATTCATCTAAACATTCCAAAACTTTTATAAAATGACCCTTGCAATCCTCACACAAAAAATCAACAATCTGCGGCGCCTCCTCCATCATCTTCTGGCATTCCCTATTCTTACAGTCCAAAATCCGTAAAGGATTCTTACCCAAACGGTTCTTGCAATCATCGCACAAAAAATTCTTTTTAACTTTCAAATAATCAACCAAGGCCTTTTTATACGCTGGCCGGCACTCCAAACAGCCAATGCTATTAATCTGAACTGTCACATCCATTTTTAATTCCTCGCAAATTTTATAAAACAAAATAATCAGCTGAGCATCAATAACACTGTCGCCAGCTCCAATCGCCTCGAAACCAAATTGATTAAATTGTCTCTGACGTCCTGCCTGCGGCCTATCCCGCCTAAACATCGGACCTAAGTACCAAAATTTTTGCGGCTGCGAACGATTAAGCATTCCGTGTTCAATATAAGCCCTCACCACCGAAGCTGTTGCCTCTGGACGCAGACAAACCTCGTCTCCCCCCTGATCCTTAAAAGAAAACATCTCTTTTGTTATAATATCCGTATCCTCGCCCACTGCCCTTCTAAACAAAGCCGTCTCTTCCAAAATCGGTGTCTCGATTTTACCAAATCCGTAAATCGACCCTAATTTCTCTACCTTATCCCGAACCAAATCCCAATACTTCTGTTCCTCGGGCAAAACATCTTTCATTCCCCTAAGCAAGCTAAAAGACCCCATTTTTCTGCCTTGCGATTCTTGGAAAGCCTTCCCTGTCTTCTTTGCCCGGCTTGGTGTCTTTTTTAGCCTTACTGGTTCTCTTCCTTTCGAACCAAAACGAAAACCCTGAAGTTGCGGAACCGCTGCCTTCTTCTTTGTTGTTTTTTTAGTTTTTTTAATTGGTTTTCTTGCCATATAAGATCTCCTTAGCTTTCTTAATTATTTTTATACTGTCTACGGAATTATAAAATTTAATCTTTTTCAAATCCCCAAACTTAACCCATTCCGGCATACCCAAATACTCCTTTTCCTTTCCGTCAATATTATCGATGGACAACTCCCCGCCGACCCGCTCGCATAAGTAATAAATTTGAATACTATTAAGATGTCTCTTTGTAAAAAATGTCTTAAATAATGAATTCCCGCAAGCAACTATCTCCCCTTTTTTTACCTTTAAACCCGTTTCCTCAAAAAACTCTCTTACAAGTGCTTCGTCTAACATCTCATCTATATTAACGCCCCCGCCTGGAAAATCATACCCATCCCACTGCTTTGATAGTAATACCTTTCCATCCTCAATCAAAATCCCATAAACCCCAACTCGCATCGTTAATTTATCAACTCCAACCTTATACTCCTTCCCAACCCTATCCCGACAAACTACAGTTTTTTTATTATCAACCATATTTTAAAAAATAATAAATGATAAATGATATCACCCTAACGGGTGACCAGCCTCTGGCTGGAATAATAAATTATAAATTATACTCTGGACTATCAAACTTTTTAACTCTGTCCAAAGGCCAGCCCCTAAGCCAGGTCCTGCCGATAATGTTCTCCTCTGGCACCGGTCCAAAACTTCTCGAGTCCAAACTCGAATTCCTGTTATCTCCCAAAACAAAATACTCATCATTTTTCAAAGTCACATCCGCGCTTCCTCTAAAACTCTCAGTAGAAAGCAAATAATCCGATTCGTTCAGCACCTTTCCTTCCCTGTTTTTCCGGTTATAAATAATTACTTTCCCTTCCCCAACTACAACCCGCTCACCAGGCAAACCGACAATTCTTTTTATAAAATACTGATCTGGTTTTCTTGGATACTTAAAAACAATAATATCGCCCCGCTCCGGCTCTCCTAACCTATATGTAATCTCATCAATAATTAAATACTCATGATCATAAAAACTCGGCTCCATCGAAGCCCCCTTAACATAAAACGGCTGGATCAAAAAATATCTAACCGGCAGAACAATCGCCAAAGAAATCGCCACTACTTTAACCAGTTCCACAAAAAAAGCTAAAACCCCGCCCTTTCGTTCGTTCACATTACTGGCTTGTCCTTCTTCTAAATCCTCGTCAACATCCTCCTCAAGCTGAACTCGACTAACCTCATCCTCAACTTTTTTGTTTATTTTTTCCTTTTTTACTTTTCTTAAATCAATTATTTTGTTAGGCATGAAAATTAATTTATTGGTTTATTAATTCACTATGATGGTCACACTCGAGCTCAAACAAAGTGGTCGCAGACCATGAGCGAGGAGCCTCGAGCCAGTCGAGAGGCGACGAGTCGAATGGTGGACGATGCCCCGCATTTGCGGGGCGGCCCCTGCGATGTGAACGCAGTGCTCTACCTTCACCCCGCCACCTCTGGTGGGCATATCTGGACTCGAACCAGAGGCCTCTCCGATGTGAACGGAACGCTCTAACCAACTGAGCCAAGCGACCCTGTCTAATTTTATCAAATTTCCACCGATTCAACCCTTTCGTTATTCACTATATATTTCCCAATAAAAAAGCCTGGAGGTTTACGAGATTGAAGAGTGAAAAGGAAAGTGGTTTTAACCACGGTGTGAATTGCGCTTATCGCAAAACATTCCTTTTCAAACTTCTATCCCCACTCCAGGCATTCCGCACTTCTTGGCTTATTAGCCAAAGCCCACAAAATGTGAGTTGTTTTTTGCGGAAAGCCAAAGAAATTAGAGAGACTGGCGTCTTTTTTCCCTCTGACGAAGGCTAAAAGAGATAATTCTGGGAAAAACCCACATCCCAAACACGAAGCCCAAGTTATATAGAAACCCATCGTTATGGG
>JABMQE010000136.1 GCA_013203415.1 Candidatus Falkowiibacteriota bacterium
CTGTTAAAACTTTATCAACCAAGGACATAAAAGAGCTCGGTGCCCAAATTATCCTCTCGAACACTTATCATAATCTCCTCCGCCCCGGCATGGGCATAATGAAAAAAACAGGCGGACTTCATAATTTTATGAACTGGCAAGGCCCAATTTTAACCGACTCCGGCGGTTTTCAGGTTTATAGCTTATCTAAAATTCGAAAGATAACAGACAAAGGTGTCATCTTCCAGTCGCATATCGACGGCCAAAAATACGAACTTACTCCCAAAAAAGTTTTACAAATTCAAAAAACCATCGGCTCCGACATCGCCATGGTTTTAGACGAGTGCGTCGGCTACCCTGCAACACGCAGGGAAGTTGAGAAAGCTGTTGAAAGAACAACTTGCTGGGCAGGCGAATCAAAAAAAGCAATGAAGCAATGTAACAATGAAACAATGGTTTTTTCAATCAATCAAGGCGGTATCTACAAAGACCTCCGCCTAAAATCCGCCCGCGAACTCACCTCCATCAATTTCGACGGCTATGCCATCGGCGGCTTAGCAGTTGGTGAACCTTGGCAAAAGGCCATAAAAGTCCTGGACTGGGTTGTCCCAGAACTGCCAGAAAACAAGCCCCGCTATCTTATGGGTGTTGGCTATCCCGAGCAAATTATCCAAGCTGTAAAAAAAGGCATCGACATGTTCGACTGTGTTATCCCAACCCGCGAAGGCAGGCATGGGAAGCTCTTCCTGTGGAAAAAGTCACACCAAAACAAATCAACCAAAAACTATCTCCCCCTTACCAAGGCCCGTCTCGCCGAAGGCTTGCCGAGGCGGAGGGAGAATAAAAGAGGGGGTAAAGAATTCTATGACACCATCCAAATCACAAACGCCAAATTCACTCGAAACTTCTCTCCCATAAACAAAAATTCAAAATTTCCAGAGCTCCGCGAATATTCTTTGGCCTACCTCCGCCATCTTTTCAAAACAGGGGAGCCCCTGGCCCATCGCCTCGCCACCCTAAACAACCTCGAGTTCTACCTTACCCTCATGTCAAAAATAAGGGAAAATATCAACAAAGGAGTATTATAATTTCCATTTTCCTGTTATAATAAAAGAAAGCAGTAACCAACAAACTAATAAATTAATAAACTAA
This sequence comes from Candidatus Falkowiibacteriota bacterium, assembly GCA_013203415.1. Lineage (GTDB taxonomy): Bacteria > Patescibacteriota > Patescibacteriia > UBA2591 > JABMQE01 > JABMQE01. The sequence goes on from JABMQE010000136.1 coordinate 1,132, forward strand.
TAAATAAAAACGTGCAAATCAATTTCGTTCTAAAAATCGTCTTGCGTGTCTTCTGGGCCTTTATTTTTCTGGGAGTTCTAAGCATTGCCCTGGCTTTTGCCATCTTCCTTTATCCCGACCTTCTCGCCTTTCTTGTTGCCCTTGCTATGATTATTTTTGGCATCGTCCTTATCTCCCTCGCTTTCTGGATTAGGAAATACGCCAAAGTTAATCTAAAACTCTAATGTGGATTTTTAATTCAAACCCCACCAGGAAACAAAAAATCATCCATGGTGTGGTCTCTCTTTGCATCATTGCTTTAAGTTTTTCCTTGTTTTGGTTTGCCAAAGGAATGGATTGGCGTTATATAATAACCCTAAAATATCTCGGCTTTGTTATCATCGCCTTCTTTGGCTCGGCCGTTGTCTTTTTGCCTTTTCCTTTGGCTTTTTTTATTGGCATCTCCGGCCTTTTCTTAAATCCGATTATAGTTGCCCTGCTCGGTGCCTTTGTCGTTACTTCTGGCAGCATGATTCCTTATCTTGTCGGCCGCGAGGGCAAAATTATTTTCGAAGATTTAAGGGGTTATGGCCGGTTCCATAAATGGGCTACCAAAAATGCCCATGGCTTTTGGTCAATCCTGTTTATTAGCATGTTTCCTTTTCCCCTGTTCGATTTAATCTGTGTTTCTGCTGGTATCTTAGGGATAAAGTTCAAAAAATTCTTTCTTGCTGTCCTTGCCGGCAAAACCATTTCTTATCTTGTTATTGTCTGGCTGTTTTATTATCTTGGCTCCCGTTTTCCGGAATTTTTTAATATTATAAAATCCTATTTGAAATAAAAATCATATTATGGTATACCATAATATAGTATAATCTAAAGCACAAACGAAAAGAGGTCCCGATACAATCAAAATCGAACGCGAAGGAGGTGAGACCCATGAACGGTCTGGCCGGAACAGCAGGCAACGACAAAAATCTCCAGCGCTATTTCAAGGAGATTGGTGAAGAAGAGCCCTTAACAAGCAAGCAAGAGCGCGAGCTCTCCGAAAAGATTCAACAAGGAGATATCAAAGCCAGAGATACTCTTGCCCGCGCCAACCTGCGCTTTGTGGTTAGCGTTGCCAAGGGCTATCAAGGCAAAGGCCTGTCCTTCGCGGACTTAATCGCCGAAGGCAATCGCGGCCTGCTTGCTGCTACCCAAAGGTTCGATGGCGAGCGAGGCCTTAGGTTTATCTCTTATGCGGTTTGGTGGGTCCGCCAGGCAATCCTCGAGGCCTTGGCCGAGCAAGGCCGGGTTGTTAGGATGCCGATGAACTTGGTTGCCATAGTCAACAAAATCCGCAAAGCTGGCGAACGCCTGGCTCAAGAGCTTGGCCATGAACCAGAAATCGAAGAGATTGCCGAGGAGCTGGCCCTGCTTCCGGATGTTGTCGAACGCACCCTGTCCAGAGCTCGCAACACCCGCTCCCTTGATGCGTCGTTTAAGAAAGAAGATGAAGGCGCCGCCAACCTTTACGATGTCACGCCCGACGGAAACCCTCCGCCAGATGAGGAGCTGGTAGATGGTTCCCAAAAGGAGGCCATCATACAGGTCTTGGCCGATTTAGACCCAAAGGAGCGCGAAGTTATCTACTACTACTTTGGGCTTAAGGGCTATCCCCGCCTTACTCTCGAGGAGATTGGCGAGCAGTTAGAACTCACCCGAGAACGCATTCGCCAAATCAAGGAGCAGGCCATACGCCGGCTCCAGTATCCTTCAAGGCGGGCGCGCTTAGAACCCTATTACCAGGACCTCTAACAACCCAGCTGTCGCTTGATAGCTGGGTTTCTCTTTTCTTAAAAATATGTTAAATTAAAAACAACAGTCAATCCGAAGTCCATCCCATTGTTAAAGGAGGTGATGTTCCGTGTCATTCACTGCCAAGAGGGGAGTCAGCAATCTTAATAGGTACTTATCCGAAATCGGGGAAACCCCGCTTCTTACTGTCGGGGAAGAGCAGGAACTCGCCCGAAGAATTCAAGAAGGCGGCGACCGCCAAGCTCTTGATGCTCTAGTCCAAGCCAATCTCCGCTTCGTAGTCAATATTGCCAAGGTCTATTATGGCCAAGGCCTATCCCTCGAGGACTTAATCGCCGAAGGCAACCAAGGGCTGATAAAGGCGGCTTGGAAGTTCGATCCAAAGCGGGGTTTTAAGTTTATAACCTACGCTGTCTGGTGGATTCGTGCTAGCATCAAGCAGGCCTTATCCGAGCAGGCGCGCGTTGTCAGATGGCCTCTAAATCGCGTCGGGGACTGGTCCAAAATCAGCAAAGCCCAAAGGGCTTTGGAACAGGACTTAAACGACAGCGTTCTCCGCTCGGAAGTTGCCGAAGAAGTGGATATGGACTCTTTAGTCGTGGATGGGTATTTCGAGGATGCCCAAGCTCCGTTTCTTTTGGATGGTTTTCCAGGAGAAGGCAGAGAAGATCAAAACCCCTACGACTTCATTCCTGATGAAAACGCGGATCCTGTTGACGGGGGAGCCCAGAAATTCGGCCAAAAGGAAATCCTAATGCAGGCCATGGCCGAGGTTTTGTCTCCAAGAGAGCAGGAGGTTATCATCCTTTACTTTGGTTTGGATGACGAAGTCCCTCCCTTAACTCTCGAGCAGATTGGCGAGCGCTACGGCTTTACCCGCGAACGCATCCGCCAAATCAAGAAAAAGGCCTTGCGGCTCTTAAGGCGCTGCCTAAAGCGCTATGGCATCCGTTCTCCTTTCGAAGAGGCCTAAACCCAGCTGTCGATTACTTGTCGATGGCTGGGTTTTCTCTTTTTTTTAAAATAATATTCAACTAACACTCCCTTGTCACCTTGATAAAAATTTCATTTTATGCTAAAAATAATAAATAACCGCCCTTCCAAATATAAAAACAAAAACGAGGTGACAAAATGCCTAAGCCAAAAGAAGAAGAGATTTATCTTCGTGAAATCGCTGGCACTCCTCCCCTTACAAACGAGGAGGAAAGGGGGCTCGCCCAAAAGATGGAAAAAGGCGACACAACTGCCCGCGACCGTCTGGTCAAAGCCAATCTCCTTTTCGTGGTTAGCGTTGCCAAAGAATACCTTGGCAAAGGGCTTCCTCTTTCCGAGTTAATCTGTGAAGGCAATGTCGGTGTTGTGGAAGCCGCAAGAAGGTTTGATTGGCGAAGAGACATCAGGTTTATTTCCTATGCGGTCTGGTGGATCCGCCAGGCAATCCGTTTGGCTGTTTGCCAGCAAACCAGAACCATCCGTTTGGCAACTAGCCGCATCGATATCCTCGACCGGATTTACCGCGAGCAGGAAGGGTTAAAGCAGGAGCTTTCCCGCCCCCCGACTCGCGAGGAGATAGCCGAGGCAACAAGCCTCGACATAAGAGTAATCGAGGGGATTCTTGTCCTAAGCCAGAACACTCTTTCTTTGGATTCGGTCTCAGACAACGCGCCTCCAAACAGGAATAACCAAGATCTCTACTACACTGTCTCTGTGTCAGGGCCCCCGACCGACGAGGGTTTGCTGGAACGCTCCTTAAGCGAAGACATCGAGGGGGCGTTAGCCGGGCTAGAATTTCGGGAAGCCGAGGTCCTTCGCCTCTATTTCGGTCTTAACAGGAAAGAGCGATTAACTCTCGAGCAGATTGGCGGGCGCTACGGCGTTACTCGCGAGCGCGCTCGCCAAATCAAAAACAAGGCCCTAAGTCGTCTCCGCCTAGCTCCGCACAATAGGCGCTTAGCGCCCTACCTCGAGCAGGCCTAAGAAGCCCAATATAAACCCAGCTGTCAATTGCTTGTCGACAGCTGGGTTTCTCTTTTTTCTAAAGTATGTTAAGCTAATATGAATCCCGAAAACCGTTGTTCATTCTACCCCAAAGGAGGTGATGGCCTTATGTTCTTTAAGTTTCTAGGCGGCAAAGAATGGGAAATCCTTAATATCTATTACCAAGAAGCAGGGGCCTTCCCATTCCTTTCCCAAGAAGAGGAGCGAGAACTAGGCAAAAGAATCAAAAAAGGCGATATGGCTGCCAGAGATACTCTTGTCCGCGCCAATCTCCGTTATGTCGTCAGCGTTGCCAGTGGCTACCAAGGTCTTGGCGTGTCTGGTTTGGACTTAATCTCCGAAGGCAACCTCGGCCTTATTATAGCCGCAAAAAGGTTTGATTGGGAAAAAGGCGTAAGGTTCATCTCCTTTGCGGGCTGGTGGATACGCCAAGGAATCCTCAAAGCTCTAAGTAAACAATCCCGTCAAACAAAGTCATCCATAGACCTCGCTGCTATCTTAACAAAAGCCAGAAAAACCCAAGATGCCCTGGAGCAAAAGCTTGGCGTCATCCCCACTCGCCAGGAAACAGCCGAAGAAATGGGAGTCCCCCTCCACCGGCTGGAACAGGGCTTGGCAGCCAACCAAAGGCCTAGGTTTCTGGATAGTAAAAACCACGGTCTAATATACGACGCGGAAGATCACGTTTTTTTTCTGTTTCACGATGATGAACCACCTCCCCAACGCCTCCACGAAACAATCTCAAGCCCTGCCCCGCCTTCTCCCGAGGAAGAAGGCGAAAAGCTTAGGAGAGAGTTTCTCGACCATGCCATAGAACAAACCTTAACCGAGCGGGAAAAAGAGGTTATCCATCTCTACTTCTCTCTAGATGGCCAGCCCAATCTTACCCTCGACGAGATTGGCGGATTATATGGCCTTTCCCGAGAACGCATCCGCCAAATCAAAGATAGTGCCCTAAGAGAACTTAGGAAATATATCGAACGCCATGGGCTTTGGAACCCATAAACCCGGTTGCTGTTTAGTAATCGGGTTTTCTCTTTTTCCTAAATTGTGATAAACTTTATATATATAATATAGATAAATTTTAAGCTAATTTTATGCCTACAATGGAAAAAATCGTTTCCTTAAGCAAACGACGCGGCTTTATTTTCCCAGGCAGTGAAATTTACGGCGGCCTGGCTAATTCTTGGGATTATGGCCCCTTAGGCGTGGAACTAAAAAATAATATTAAAAAACTGTGGTGGCAAAAATTTGTGACCGAAAGGCCGGATGTTGTTGGTCTTGATTCCGCCATTATTATGAACCCGAAAACTTGGGAAGCAAGTGGTCACTTATCAAGTTTTTCCGATCCCTTAATCGATTGCAAAAAATGCAAAAAAAGATTTAGAGAAGACCATCTGCGTGAAGGCAAATACGGTGAATTAGAAACCCAAGATGGTAAAGTCCAATGTCCCGAGTGCGGCGGTCAGTTAACCGAATCAAAACCATTCAACCTAATGTTTAAAACCCAGATGGGTCCGGTCGAAGGCCAAGGTGCTACGGTTTACCTTCGCCCCGAAACTGCCCAAGGCATTTTTGTGGACTTCGAATTAATCAAGGACTCAATGCGCCTAAAACTCCCCTTTGGCATTGCCCAAATAGGTAAGGCCTTTAGAAACGAAATCACCCCTGGTAATTTTATTTTCCGCACCAGGGAGTTCGAGCAAATGGAATTAGAATATTTTGTAAAACCAGGCGAAGATGCAAAAAGCTTTAAGCACTGGCGCCAATTCTGCCTCGACTTCCTTATCTCTCTTGGTCTCGACAAGAAAAATCTAAAAGCCCGCGACCATAAAAAAGACGAGCTCTGCCATTATTCCAAAGCAACGACAGATATCGAGTACAAGTTTCCATGGGGTTTTGATGAACTTTGGGGCATAGCCAACCGCACTGATTTCGACTTAAAGGCGCACTCAAAAACAAGTAATCAAAAACTCACATACAAAGACGAGGATGATAAAGAGTTCACGCCTTATGTTATCGAGCCCTCCTTAGGCGTTGACCGCCTTCTTTTAGCCACTCTCATAGATGCCTACAAAGAAGTCAAAGGCGGCCGCAGCACCACTACTGAGTCCAACAAAGACGAAGAAGTCGTCTTGCGATTAGACAAACGTCTAGCCCCAATCAAAGTCGCCGTTCTCCCGCTCTCCAAAAAAGAACCCCTAACTAAACTCGCAAAAGAAATCCAAAGCAATCTCTCAAAACATTTCAACTGCGCCTACGATGCTGTTGCCTCCATCGGCCGCCGCTATCGCCGACAAGACGAAATCGGCACGCCATACTGCATCACCATCGACTTCGACTCACTCGAGGATAAAAAAGTCACTGTAAGAGACAGAGATACAATGGAGCAAGATAGAATCGCTATAGCAGAACTCGAACAGTATCTAAGAGAAAAGTTAATTTAAATCCATGGAACTAATCGACAAACTAGCTTGGATACATATTAACGATAGAAAGATTTTGAGCACCTTATCAAAAGGCAAAGACACTTATTATATTCCCGGCGGAAAACGAGAACAAGGAGAAACTGACAAACAGGCCTTAATAAGGGAAATGAAAGAAGAATTAAGTATCGATTTAGTTCCAGAAACAATAAAATATATCAGCACTTTCAAAGCTCAAGCCCATGGTAAAGAAGAAGGAGTTATCGTTAGAATGACATGTTTCTCATCTGATTTTGATGGCGAACTAAAACCTGATTCCGAAATTCAAGAAGTCGTTTGGTTTAAACACAAAGATAAAGAAAGAAGTTCGCCCGTAGATAAGATAATTTTTGATTACCTTTATAAAAAGGGATTAATTGACTAAAACAAAAAACACCGAAAGAAAATTCTTTCAGTATTTTTTGCGACTCCGGTAGAGTGCGAAATTCGGATTGTCACCTTATAATTATTATAGCAGGTTTCAAAAAAAAGTCAAGAGGTTTAATGTGCATATTTATAGGGTGGAGCCGGCTAGGGGATTTGCACCCCTGGAGCCTCAGGTGACAATCCGAGGTCCGCACTCAACCGCCGGCTTCACCACTTTTAGTATATCAAATTGGTTTACTCAAAACAATAAAAATTCATGCATAAAATAACAAAACTCCAAAGCGGCCTTCGCCTAATCACCATTCCCTTAAAAGAAACTCAAGCTGTCACTGTTTTAGTGCTTGTTAAAGTCGGCTCCAGATACGAATCCCTAAATCTAAATGGTGCCAGCCATTTTATAGAACATTTAATGTTCAAAGGCACAAAAAAACGCCCAAACACTTTAGCTCTTTCCCAAGAACTGGATTCTGTTGGCGCCGAATTTAATGCTTTTACTTCCAAAGACCATACTGGCTACTATATAAAACTCGACTCCTCACATCTAGAGCTCGCCATTGATATGCTAAGCGACATGCTCCAAAATTCAAAATTTGATGCCCAAGAAATCAATCGCGAAAAGGGCGCCATAACCGAAGAAATAAACATGTACGAAGATAATCCGCTTCTCTTAGCCCCAGCTTTTTTAGAAGAAGTGATGTTTGGCAAAAATAATTTTTTAGGCCAGCTTATCATCGGCTCTAAAGAAAACATAAAAAAAATCACCCGGTCCCATCTCCTAAAATTCCGCGACCAATTCTATAATCCTTCCAACATGGTCATCGCCATCTGCGGCAATTTCAAACAAGATGGCGCCGTCAAACTGATAAAAAAATATTTCAATATCAATGGTCAATGGCCTGCCCCGAGCCGTGTCGAGGGGTCAACTGTCAATTGTCAACCCCACACCCACAAGCAAACCAAACCCCAAATCGAAATCAAGTATAAAAAAACCGAACAAGCCCAACTCTGCCTCGGCTACCCCGCCTACTCCTACACCCATCCCAAAATCGATGCCCTAAACATCCTCAACATTATCTTAGGCGCCAACATGAGCTCTCGCCTTTTTATTAATGTCCGCGAACGCCGCGGCCTCTGCTATTTTATAAAATCCGATATTAATCCCTACGAAGATACTGGCTCGTTCCTAATCCAGGCCGGCCTTGATAAATCCCGCCTTAGTGAAGCCATTAAAGTTATAAAAAAAGAAATAACTAATATCAAAAAAGACGGCGTAAGTCCCATGGAGCTTAAAAAAGCCAAAAGTTATTTACAAGGAAAAACCATCCTTTCTTTGGAAGAATCTTCCGATTTAGCCGATTGGTATGCTACCCAAAAGATTCTAACAAATAAGATTACAACCCCAGAAGAAAAGATAAAGTGCGTTTTTAAGGTATCTTTAGCCGATGTAAAACGCGTCGCCAACGATATTTTTAAGCCCGAAAAAACCAACCTCGCCTTAATCGGGGATTTTCATAAACAAGAAAAGTTATTGAAACTCCTTTTATAAAGTAGTATAATAAAGACAAGGATTTTTTTAATCCTAATCCTAATTTCTAAACACAAAAGGACCTATGGCAACTCAAAACAAAAAAGTTGTCGATATCTCAATTTTCAGTTTCCTAAAAATCATTGGCGTGGTTTTGGCTTTGTTATTTTTGTATATAATTCGTGATATTCTGGCCATTGTTTTTGTTGCTGTTATTTTGGGTTCGGCCATCGACCCCTGGGTTGATTATCTCCAAAACAAGAAAATTCCAAGGGCAGTAAGCATCTTAAGTTTGTATGTTGTCGGTTTAGGCATTTTTGCTGTCATTCTGGTTCTTATTGTTCCTGTTATGACAACCGAGCTTACAGGCCTGGCCAACAACTTTCCTATTTACTACGAAAAAGTTCTAAATTCCTTTGGCCAGTTCCAGGGCGACTCTGCCGCTACCCAAAGCCTAAGCACTATTCTCGAATCTTGGGCTGTTAATCTCGGCCAGACAACCAAAGGCGTCTTTTCCACTCTTTCCGGTATTTTCGGCGGCATCATTTCCTTCCTTGCTGTTTTGGTAATCACTTTCTATCTGATAGTCCATAAGGATAACATGAAAAACTTTATCCAGACCGTTACCCCGCCCACCTATCAGGCCTATGCTATCCAGCTTTATAACCGGGTCCAGAAAAAAATCGGCTCTTGGCTAAGCGGCCAAATTTCCTTAATGATTATAATTGCTGTTTTTTCTTATATCGGGCTTTTAGTTTTGGGTGTTAAATACACCTTGCTTCTGGCTCTTATTGCCGGCCTTACCGAAATCATTCCCTATGTCGGCCCGATAATCGGCGCCGCCCCCGCTGTTCTAATCGCTTTTACCCAATCGCCGTTAAAAGGCCTGCTTGTTATTATCCTCTACATTATAATCCAGCAGTTAGAAAACTCTGTCATTGTTCCGAAAGTTATGAAAAAAGCTGTCGGCCTTAATCCCATTGTTGTCATCGTTGCTATTCTTATCGGCGGCAAGGTTGCCGGAGTTTTGGGCGCCCTTTTGGCTGTTCCCATCGCCACTATTCTTTCTGTTTTATTAACCGACTTTTTCGAGATAACAAAAAGTCAGGAGACCTAATCTTATGCCTCCTCAAAAAAACAAAAACTCCAAAAACGCCTTCACCCTAATCGAGCTCCTCGTCGTCATCTCCATTATCGCCCTTTTATCTGTTGTCTCTTTTGCTTTGCTTGATAGCGCCCGCGTTAAAGCCCGTAATGCCAGAAGATTAGCTGATATGGGGGCCATCCAAACCGCTCTGGATATGTATTATGATAAATACGGATATTGGCCTGCTATAACACCTGATGCTTGTTGTGGTGGTGCTGGAAGCTGGGACCAAGGGCCTTGCGATGGCGATAATACCTTTATTGCTGCTCTAGAAACTGAAGGTTTTCTAAAGGATGTACCTGTTGACCCTTCTGGTGGAACAGGCAATGGTTGCTATGGTTATGCCTATTTTGTCTATGATGCCGGACAGAATGGCTGTACTGAATCCCGCGGTGATTTCTATGTTTTAGGCATCTTTGGTATGGAAGATGTCGATATCAGTTATACCCCTAAGGATGGTAGACCTGTAAATCTAATTCACGAACACAGTCATATGTGGTATTGTCCCGAAGATACAGGCGTCAACAGGGATTGGCTAGCGGAAGTCGATTGGGTTGTTGGTAAATTTGAGGATGACTAGTATTGATTTTTTTTATGCTCTATATCATCGCCACTCCAATTGGCAATCTTTCTGATATCAGCCTGCGTGCGTTAGAAACGCTTAAACAGGTTGATTTTATATTAGCAGAAGATACCAGGCAAACTAAAAAATTATTAAACCATTATGACATAAAAACTCCACTCGAAAGCTATCACCAGCACTCAAAATTGACTAAAACCGAAAAAATCATTAAACTGCTTAAAGATGGTAAAAATCTTGCTTTAGTCACAGATGCCGGCACACCCGGCATTTCCGACCCAGGCGGAAAGCTCATATCTCAAATTGTAGGGGCGAATTGCCATTCGCCCATAATTCCCATCCCCGGCCCTTCTGCCCTAACCGCTGCCGCTTCCATCTCCGGCCTGCCCACCGATTCTTTTACCTTTCTTGGGTTCTTACCCACAAAAAAAGGCCGAGAAACTTTGTTCAAAGAAATCTCTGCCTCCACCCGCACTGTTATTTTCTACGAGTCAACTCACCGCGTATTAAAAACCCTCGCCTCGCTTAAACAATACTGCCCAACCCGCCAAGTCGTTGTCTGCCGCGAACTAACAAAAAAGTTCGAAAGTGTTTATCGGGGAACGCCAGAGCAAGTTTTAACTCAAATCCAAAAAGATAAAACCAAAGGCGAATTTGTCGTGTTAGTAGAAGCTGATAAACGCTGAAAGTCACGCTGATATACGCTGAACACAGAACACACTTTTCTAGAAGAATAAAATAAAAAAATGAAAAACAAAGTCAATGATTTTCTATACGAAGATATAACCTATAAAATCCGTGGAGCTTGTACGGAGGTTTGGAAGCAATTCGGTGGTTCATTTAAAGAGTCAATCGTTGATAACTCTCTTACGGTCGCCCTCGAAAGTAGAGGTCTTACAGTCGAAAATCAAAAAAGAATCAGCATATACTTTCAAGGTAAAAAAGTTGGTGTCTATATTCCTGATAAAGTAGTAAATAGTGTTATATTATTAGAAATAAAATGCAAGCCATTTTTAACCAAAGGAGATGAAAAACAGTTCTGGTATTATCTAAAAGCGTCAGATTATAAGTTAGGTCTATTAATTAACTTCAGTCCTGACAACTTAGAAATCAGACGTCGCATTTTTGACAAAGCTAGAGAAAAAGAAAATCGCTCAGCGTAAATCAGCGTCAGCGTTTATCAGCGTCGTCATCAGCGCCCATCAGCTTCTACATATAAATCAGCGTCCCTCAGCGTATAAATAATCAGCGTAATTCGGCTTCTATAAAAATGAACAAATATTATCTAACAACCGCAATCCCATATGTTAACGCCGCTCCCCACATCGGCTTTGCTTTAGAATTGATTCAGGCAGATGTTTTAGCCCGTTATCATCGCCAAAAAAAAGACAACACATACTTCCTAACCGGTGCCGATGAAAACAGTTTAAAAAATGTCCGCGCTGCAGAAAAAGAAAAAATAGAAACCCAACAGCTAGTCGACCGCAATACCCAAAAATTTATAGACCTAACTCGCGCCCTAGCCATCTCTAATGATGATTTTATAAGAACAACAGAAGAAAAGCATTTTGCTTCCGCCCAAAAACTTTGGCAAGCTTGCAAAAAAGAGGATATTTATAAAAAGAAATACAAAGGCCTCTACTGCGTTGGCTGCGAAACTTTTTATAAAGAAAAAGATTTAGTAAAAGGTAAATGTCCGGAACATGGAACAAAACCAGAGCAAGTAGAAGAAGAAAATTATTTTTTTAAACTTTCCAAATATCAAGACAAGCTTAAAAAACTTATAGAATCAGACAAGTACGAAGTTATCCCAAAAACCAAAAAAAACGAAGTCCTAAGTTTTATAAACCAAGGCCTTGAGGATTTTTCCATCTCGCGTTCAAAAGAACGCGCCAAAAACTGGGGCATTCCTGTGCCAGGAGACGACTCCCAAATTATCTATGTTTGGTTCGATGCCTTAGTCAATTATTTGTCAGCCCTCGACTACGACAAAGACGGCGAAAAGTTTAATAGTTTTTGGCCCGCAGATTTACATGTGATAGGCAAGGGGATAATCCGTTTTCATGCCGTCTACTGGCCTGCCATGCTCTTATCTGCCGGCCTGCCCCTGCCAAAAAAACTTTTTGTTCATGGTTATGTAAATATTGGCGGTCAAAAAATTTCCAAGTCCAAAGGCCCTAAAATTGACCCCTTCGAACTGGTCAACGATTATGGCGCCGATGCTGTCCGCTATTTTCTGCTTCGCGAAATCCCATCTCATGGCGACGGCGATTTTACTTTAGAAAAATTCAAAACCCGTTATAATGCCGATCTCGCCAACGGCCTTGGCAACTTAGTTAGCCGCGTTTCCAATTTATGCGAAAAAAATAATCTCGAATATCCCGATTTATCGGGACCCGCCGCAGGCGGGCTTAGGGTAAAGTCAGATGATTTTAATAAGCAAATCGATAAATTTTTTGCCGAACTTAAATTTGACGAAATCCTAAAATTTGTCTGGCAAAAAATTGCAGGAGCCGATGCGTACATTAATCAAGAAAAACCTTGGGAAGTAAAAGATAAAGTAAAGCTAAAAAAAATTCTAACCCCTCTTGTTAAAGATATCCAAAAAATCGCTCGCGCCCTCCTCCCATTTACTCCCATCTCCGCCGAAAAAATCATCTCCCAATTTTCTCAACCAGAAATAAAAAAAGGCGACTCTCTGTTTCCAAGAATTAAATAAATAAAAATTAAAAATTAATAATATGAACATCCTAGACATCATCTTAATCGTCCTTTTATTCCTTTTTAGCTGGATGGGTTTTTGGCGGGGGATTATAAAAAGCATAAGCGGATTTTTAGGCCTTATTGTCGGCATTATTTTTGCTGGTATTTTTTATGTTGATGTAGTTGCTTGGGCCGGCGAATATATTCCCTTGTCCGAAAAAGTGTTAAACGTAGTTGCCTTTCTTGTGATTTTAGTCCTTGCGGCCAGAATAGTTGATTTTATTCTAAATAAAGTTTTTGCGTTTATTTCCATTCTTCCTTTTGTAAAAACTATTAACCGTCTGGCTGGCGGTGCTTTCGGTCTTATTCAGGGGATTATTGTTTTGGGGCTTGCTGTTTTTATCTATTCAAAGTTTCCTTTTTGGGAAGTCCTCGATTCCCAGATGATAGATTCCCAAGTTGCCCCCGCCCTCCTCTTTTTGGTTAAATTTGCCATCACTTTATTACCCGATGCCCTAAAAGAAATCGAAGGACTAATATAGTTTGTTAATTTATTACACTCGCTCGTCGCCCTGCTGGGGGCTCCTCGCTCGTTTTTATTAATTTATTAATTTATTTTCCTGTTTTAATAAATCAATAAACTAATAAATCAATAAAGTGAGGCCAAAGGCCGAACAAATAAATGCTAATCGACGCCCACGCTCACCTCAACTTCCATGCCTACAAAAAAGACAGAGAAGAGGTGATTAAGCGTTGCCAAAACATGAAAGTAATAAATATCGGCTCGCAATTTCCTACGAGCCGTTTGGCTTTAGAATTGGCGAAAAAAAACCAGAACATGTACGCCTCTGTCGGCCTTCATCCGGTTCATGTCTTAGAGCAGGAAAGAGATAAAAACGAGATAAAAGAAAAAATAGATATGAGTGATGATGAACAACTTGCTGGTATTCGCGAATTACTTAAGTCAGACAAAGATAATAGCATCGTCGCCATCGGTGAAACTGGTTTGGATTATTTCCATATTAAAACCGATAAACATTCTGCCGAAGAAATAAAACAAGCCCAAAAAGATATTTTTATTAAGCACATAGAGCTCGCCCAAGAATTCAAAAAACCCCTAATGCTCCACTGCCGCGATTCAAAGGAAAGCTCATGGGAGGCTTACCAAGAACTGTTGTCAATTGTTAATAGTCAATTGTCAATTGTCAAAAGTGGTATGATCCATTGCTTCTCCTCAAGCGTTGAAATTGCCCAGCGCTTTGTCAGTCTGGGCTTCTCCATTGGAATAACAGGTATAGTCACCTTCCCCAACGCTGGCGAGTTGGTCAATGTGGTTAAAGAGACGCCACTCGACCGTCTTCTCACTGAAACCGATTGCCCATACTTAGCGCCCCAACCAGTCCGCGGTGAGCGCAACGAACCGCCTTATGTCGAACATGTGGCCAAAAAGATTGCGGAAATAAAGGGGATAAGTTATGATGATGTAATTACGGCCGTAGAAACAAACGCTAAAAAATTATTTAATATATAAGTAACTCGTAACTCGGAAACTCGTAACTCGTCGTCTATATGATAAAAAATTTCTATGATTTAGACGCCTGGCAAAAAGCAAGACGGTTTAGCTCGGCAATTTACAAAATAACCAAGAATTTTCCAAAAGAAGAATTATTTGGTGTAACAAGTCAACTCCGTCGAGCAGCTACATCAATTTGTGCTAATATTTCGGAAGGCTTTGGAAGATATCATTACAAAGATAAAACAAGATTTTATTACCAGGCTAGGGGGTCGGCACAGGAGGTACAGTGTTTTTTGATGATTTCATTAGATTTAGAATATATAGCAAGGGAAGAATATATTAAATTATTTAAAGAAAGTATAGATTTAACAAAGGTAATTAATGGCTTAATAAGAAGTACAAAAGGTAATTAACTCTAGTTATACAAACGACGAGTTTACGAGTCTCCGAGTTACGAGTTTACGAATCCATCAATCAATACAAAAAACATGGACATCCAATTTGCCATCACCATTCTAGTCATCGTAGCCAGCTTCGCCGCTGTTCTTTGGTTTGTCCATAATCGAGATAAGAAGCATGATGAAAAAAAGAAAGACGACAAATCTCTCCTCATGCTCCAAAACCAGCTAAACGAACTAAATCGCACCTTAGATTCCAAACTCGGTGAGTCCACCAAAGTTATCCAAGAGCAATTTTCGCATTCAACCAAAATCATTCAAGGCATTTCCGGCCAGAGCCAGCGCATAGTTTCCGAAGTCGCCCAAAAATTAACAAAATTAGACGATACTAATAAGCAAGTCATCGGATTTGCTAGCCAGCTCCAAAGCTTGGAAAACATTTTAAAAAATCCCAAACAACGCGGGATTCTTGGTGAATATTATTTAGAAACTGTTTTAAAAAATGTCTTAGCCCCCGGCCAGTTCCAAATGCAATACAAGTTTAAAGATGGCGAGACAGTTGATGCCATAGTCCATACCAAAGAGGGGATAATCCCCATCGACTCTAAATTCTCGCTCGAAAATTATAATAAAATAGTTGAGGAAAAAGACGAAACCCATCGTCAAATTCTAGAACGCCAATTTAAAAACGATTTAAAACTTAGAATAGACGAAACCAGCAAATATATAAGACCCAACGAAGGCACAACCGACTTTGCTTTTATGTTTATCCCAAGTGAAGGCA
>JABMQE010000001.1 GCA_013203415.1 Candidatus Falkowiibacteriota bacterium
CTATTATCTTTCCAAAAACAAGTTGTGGCTGCAGAAGTAATTGTAATTCCACGTTCTTTTTCTTGTTCCATCCAATCCATATCCGCTTCACCTTCATGCGTTTCCCCAATCTTATGTTTTTTCCCAGTATAAAAAAGCACCCGCTCGGTTACGGTTGTCTTTCCCGCATCAATATGAGCGATAATTCCAATATTACGTACTTTTTCAAGTGGGTATTGTCTAGGCATAGTTATTTTCCTGCTTGCCCCGTACCGAACGAGCATAGCGAGTTCTGGTTCGGGGCGTCGATATGGGCAATAATGCCAATATTACGTACTTTTTCTAAGGGATATTGTCTAGGCATAAAACTATACTTTAACTTTGCTTCTTGTTTCTAAGTATTAAAATCCCAGCAACGATTAGCATGGTACCAACCGTAATCCATAAAAGTGTGTGATGTTGGTAATAATAAGCTATACCGCCTATCTCTCTGCTGCCAAGGTCACTAAGTTTGGGCAGCAATCCCCCTTTTGTATTATTATAGCTTTTATAAGAAAAATTAAAAATATTATACACAAAAAGACCTGAACCAATTATTACCATTACCTCTGCCAAATAGTTTTTAATAAATCTTTTCATAATCTAAAGGATTAATTTTTTCAAAATATCTTAATAATTTTAACTATTCAAATCTTCAATCAACTCTTCGGCGCTATTAAAGGTCTTATAATCACCAACCAAATAATCACCCCGCGCCTGGGCTATTATCTCATTCAAAGTCATCTTGTTATCAGATTTATCTTCTTTTTTACCATCTTTTATAATCATCATGACTCCCAACATTAATCAACAAAACACTGCCATCATTTAAAAAATCAAAAAGCACTCGAAAGCCATCTCGCAAACAAAAAGCATAATAATCACGCAACCGACCTCCCAACTTATGAGTGCCTAACTTTGAATAAAAAGGATTCTTTTTAAAAATATCTATCTTTCGCGCAAAATCTTCTCTGATAAGTGATGGCATCCTTTTAAATGACCTCTTAAATCTTGTACTTCTATAAATTACCAACATACGATATTTAAGAATTTAAATCATCCATAAGTTCCCGAGTACTCTCAAATCCTTTCAGCTCCCCAGCAAAATACTCCATTCTTCCTTCCATCACCATCTCGTCAACAGTCGTTGGCTCATTTACGCTCTTGATTGCAGACCAATCAATTTCACATACAATCTTTTTTTCTTTAGGATTGCCATAAAGACACCTCATTGCCTTTAAAGGAATAGTTACTTTAGCTTGTTGTTCTTGTTTTATTTCTTTCCGCATAAATGAATTATAGATTTAAAAATTACTTTAGTCAACTCCGGATTCGTGATTAGTGCAATTCGTGCACAGATTCGTGCAGATTCGTCTTACCGTCTACCGAAATGCGCAAAGGCCTTATTCGCCTGCGCCATTCTATATGTATCTTCTTTTTTCTTTATAGCTGACCCAGTATTATTAGACGCATCCAAAAGCTCAGCCGCCAACTTCTCACGCATTGGCTTTCCCTTCCTGCTCCTGGCCGCCCCTATAAGCCATCTAAAAGCCAAAGCATTTTTCCTTTCTCCTCTTACTTCCACTGGAATTTGATAATTCGCACCGCCAATTCTCCGTCCCCGCACTTCTACATCCGGACCAACATTCTTTACTGCTTTATCAAAAACATCCAAAGGATTGCTATGTTTTTTTTCTAAAATATCAAAAGCCCCGTAAACCACTTTCTGGGCTACAGACTTTTTTCCCCGCTCCATAATATAATTTATCAACTTCGCAATTACAACCGAATTATACTTTGGGTCTGGTTTAATTACACGTTTTGGCGCTTGTTTTCCTCGCATGTTTCAAAATAAAAAACTAAAAATAAAAGATGAAAAACACAAACTTAAAAACTAAAAAAATTTTATATTTTATATGTGTTTTTTGTTTTTTATATTTCATATTTTATTTATTATCATCCTCTGCTGCCTTCTCGTCACCCCCAGCCACGGCCTGCTTACCACCAGCTACATCCCCGCCCTTTTTAACTCCATACAAACTTCTGCTTTGTTTTCTGTTGGCAACCCCTTGAGTATCATATCGTCCGCGAACCACATGATACCGCACCCCTGGCAAATCCCTAACTCTCCCGCCTCTTATCATAACAATCGAATGCTCCTGAAGATTATGGCCCTCGCCTGGAATATAAGCAGTTACTTCCATGCCATTAGAAAGCCGCACCCTTGCAATCTTGCGCAAAGCCGAGTTTGGTTTCTTTGGTGTTACTGTTGTTACCTTAACACACACCCCTCGCTTAAAAGAGCTTCCTTTTTTTAAATTATTTCTTTTTCTTTTTAAGGTATTCAAAACCGACTCCAAAGCCGGAGTTTTACTTTTCTTTAATTTAGTTTTCCGACCCTTTCGGATCAGCTGATTAACTGTTGGCATACTGTTTTACAAAATTATACATCATATACACCTGTTATCCTCCCCTTGCTAAGGGGAGGTCTCGGGAGGGGTCATTAGAATCAACGCACTCTGACTCTTTACCCCCTCTTGAATTCTCCCCCTTATAAAGGGGGAGATAACTTTTCTAACTCCTTACAATAAAAATCAACACTTCTCTATACCAAGTGTCTTATCCCGAATACTATCATAATCTCAAAAACCAGTCAAGAGCGCATAATCCGTGATCAGTGGCCATCAGTAGTCATCCGTGGCTATCCGTTTTCTATCCTACCAATAACATCACCCCGTTTATAACAAACCCGAACAAACTCCCCAAAATCGAAACCGGCAAAATCCTATCAAAAATAATTAAAGCCAAAAGCAGAAAAAACCCCTGCCTTTGCAAGACAATCTTAAAATTATTATACTTGCTTGGTAAAATCGCAAACAAAATCTTAGAGCCGTCCAATGGCGGAATCGGAATTAAATTAAAAACCAAAAGAATAGTATCAACCATAATTAATGCCAGCAAGAACTGAATCAGCATATTTTCTGGTCCCAGACCAGAAAAAGCAAAAACCAGGCGAATCACAACTGCAAAAATTATTACGCTCACCAAATTCGCCAAAGGCCCGAACATTGCCACAATCGCCGCCCCCCATCTTTGGTTCCTTAAATTATAAGGATTAAAAGGCACTGGCTTGCCCCAGCCAAACCCCGCTAATATCAACATCGCTAGCCCCCACAAATCAATATGGCTTAGGGGGTTTAAAGTTAATCTTCCTTGATGCTTAGCCGTATCATCTCCCATAACCAAAGCTCCTAAAGCATGGCTAAATTCATGGACACTTAAAGCATAAATAATTGCCAAAATCCAAACCACAAACATTATCGGGTTTTGAAAAAGATATGATAATAACATAAAACTTGATAAATATTAAAAATAGTGCTAAAATATCATTAATTACTAAATTACTTAATTACTCAATTACTTTTGTTATGTCTAAAAGATGTAATCTCTGCGGCCGTGGTTCTAAGCCATCCGTATCCCGTTCCCATTCCAAAATAGCCACCAAACGCCGCCTTTATCCAAACTTACAAACCAAACGCATAGATGGAAAAAAAATGGATGTCTGTACTAGATGCTTGAAGACCTTAAATAAAAAGGATTCTTAAACATATTAACGGGGTGTAGCTCAGTTGGTAGAGCACGCGCCTGGGGGGCGTGAGGTCGCCCGTTCAAGTCGGGTCACCCCGACCACGCCACCGTAAATCTATAATATCA
>JABMQE010000137.1 GCA_013203415.1 Candidatus Falkowiibacteriota bacterium
GCCTCGGCCTGCGAAGCGAAGAAAACAGACAACAACAGCAGTGGAACGAGTTTCCTCATGATGATATCCTCCTTGCGAGCGGGTGGACAGTTAACTGGCTTGAGTTAAACCCACATGGAACGGGCTTAATAAAATCAATTAAAGTTTTCTTGGGGAACTTTTTCTTTTGAAATATGAATTTCGTCTAAGTCGTCGATTTCAATATCGGGATAGGTTTTTTTTGGGATTGGAAGAGGAAAAGATTCTGATTGATTTTTTTGCTCTTGATAATAGCAAAGGCCAACAGAGAAAAATAAACCCAAAAGAAAACTTAGAGCGAGATTTAGGGGAATGTTCGGCTTAACCGGGAAACGGGAATTTAGGGGGGAGTCAATCTGTTTGATAACAATATTTTCGCCGCCATGGTAGTTGGCGCCGCGGTTGATTAGAATATAAGAAATTCCGGAAACCAGTTTTTCGGCCTGGAGCCGATTTTCATCGTAGGCCGAAACTTCGAGGATGCTGGTACTTGGAACTACATGGATAGAAATTTTATTTTCCCAGGTTTTTCTGGCTTTTCTTTCGTCTGCTCCAAAAAGAGGAGAGGAGTCCTCGGGAACAATCCTTAAAACCTGGCGCATAAAGGAATCGGTATAGACAACCTGGGACAGAATTTGGGCGATTCTTTCGGAAGAGCGGACAGCAGTATAGGAATCCAGATTAAAACTATGTTTTTGAACGATTAGAAGTTTGGTTTGGGAGCGATACTCTAAAGTTGGCACTAAACTTAGAAACAAAACCAGAGTAACCAAAAGAAGGGTTATTAGGATAATTTTTTGCCAATGTTTAATAAGGGTCTGGGAAAGCATAAAATTAAAGCTGGTGAAAGGTTATCTTACCCTAAAAAGTTAGTTTTTGTCAATACTTTACAAAAACCCAAGAAATTGATAGAATAAAAATAATAAATTTTAATCTTTACTTTTATGAAAAAATTCTTACCAAAAAATTTAACAGCATTGCTTTTATCGCTTTTAATTTTAACTCTGGTAATCCAGAATCCCCTGCCGATTGCGAAGCTTCTTTTTAGAATAGCACCGATTGCCCAAGCCGAAGAGATTATTAGATATTTTGAAGAGGAAGCGATTATCGACGGGGTAGAGGAAATAAACAAATCGGTGGTTGAGATTGGAATTTATTCCGTAACCAGACAAGAGCCGCTAAAGATTCTTCAAGAAAGAGGGAGAGCAACAGGGGTGATAGTAGCCGGTAACGGTTTGATTTTAACTAACAGGCATATTTTTAATAAAGGCAACTACTTTAAGGTGGTAGTGAATGACACAGACGTGTACGAAGTAATAGACGCGATTAAAAGTCCGGTAAATGATTTTGCTTTGCTAAAGATTGACGCCAGCGGGTTACCATCGGCAAAATTAGGGAATTCTAAAACTTTGAAGCTAGGCCAAACTATTTTAGCAATCGGCTGGGCCAATGGGGACTACAGAAAAACAGTAAGCAGAGGAGTAGTTAGCGGTTTGGGGCGGACTTTTTTTGCCAGCGACGGGCAATTGACAGAACAATTGACTGATTTAATCCAGACCGATGCAATGATCAACGAAGGAGGCAGCGGAGGGCCGGTAATTAATATCAAAGGAGAGGTAATAGGAATATCAACAGCAATAGATAAAGATGCGAGGGCGGTGAATTTTGCTTTGCCGATCCACAAAGCCAAGCCGATGGTTGAGCTTTATAAAAAAACCGGCAAATACGAGCCGGGCTGGATGGGGATTTATTATGTTCCTGTTAATGCGGCGGCAAGAAAGGAATATAATTTAGCATATAATTACGGAGCTTATTTGATAAGCGAAGAGAGCGGGAAATATCCGGCTGTTAAAGAAGGTTCGCCAGCGGATGAGGGAGGACTTTTGGAGGGGGATTTGATTTTGGAAATAAACAACACCCGGATTAACGAGAACAATCCCTTAAGCGATATAATTCAGAGCCACCGCGCAGGCGAGACAATTCGATTAAGGATTTATCGAAATGGGATGGGATTGGTGAAGAATGTTGTTTTGGGGAAATGGCCCACGGATTTGGATCCTTTGAATCCTTAGAATATAATTTAAATACTTTTTGCAGATTTGTGCGATTTTGATAACAAAAAAGACCATTGATTAGAATGGGCTTTTTTTGATTCTTTGGGTTTTACTTAATACTAATAACGCGGGCCAAGCCCTCCAAGTAATGGAAGTTGGTAAACATAATAACAAGGACGAGGCCGATAATAACGATGGTGGTGGTAATGGTTTGGGGTTTTTGGATGCGAATATGAACAAATATATTAAGCAACAGGGCAACCACGAGAAAACCCAAAAACACGAACATAAGAATATCAGAATAATACATAACGGTTTGGACCCAGTCGCGATTTGTTGATTTGGCGGTGGCAACTTCCAAGTTTTGGGCTTTGACTTGGGCAAGGTTTTCGGGATTTTCGCTGGAGTTTGCTTGGGCAAGAATACTTGGAGAACCCTCGCCAAAAAGGTCTTTTTCTATTTCGGCAATGTTATCTTTAATATCGGAGGTGATGCCAACAGAAGCAGTGCTTTTTAGGGCGCCAAACATTTGAACTAAAACCAAGGTATCATTGCCGTTTATCCGGCCGGTGGCAATGCCAATGCCCAAGTGGCGATAGCGTGAGTTTAGGATATTTTTCTTATGGGTGGAACTTTCCATTAAGGCATGATGGACGCCCCCCGCAGTAATAAAATCTTTGGCAAGATTTTCACCGGCAAGGGAATAGCTGTATTTAGAATAGTCGATCCAATCCCAAGGTTTTTTGCCGTCTGGACCATAATGGCTAAAGTAGTTGTTTAAAACCATATCATCGGCTTTGGCTTGGGCGGCGCGGGAGAGTTCGGGGTCGGTTGTTAAGGGGGTGGCCTTTATTTCGGTGCGGCTTTCGTTAATTAAATTTTGGACTTCGGTTTCGATGGTTGTGAAAGCGCTTAAAACTGTAGGGAAGGTGAGGAAGAGATAAGAGGATATAAGAACTTTTGTTAGGATAATAATAACAGCATAAGTGCCTAAAGCAGGAGGCCTTAGGGCGCGCGGAGTATGATTGTTATCTTTGTGGGGGATGAAAATATTTTTTAGCTGGGCTTTGAGCATGGGAGGATCTTTTTTGAAACTTTTTATATGAAAAGCAATTTTTTTGAAAAAATAATACACAAAAAATAGACCCTTTAAGGCACGGAAAATAAAAAGGAGGGTTTTGAGTTTTGAATAAAGAGATTTTTTCTTCTTTTTCTTCATTATTTTTATTATAGCATGAACTGCGAAAATTATGGAGGTGGATAAATAACTTTGTTTGCAGATTTTAATATGGTATAATGAAATAAAGTTATTAGTTATACGTTATAAGTTATACGTTATACGTTATTTGAGATGAGTATAATATGTAGCTTATAACTTATAACAAAATAAAACGACTATGTTAGGAAATACAAAAATAAAAAGTTTATTGGAGACAGCAGTAAAAAGCCGAGCCAGTGATTTGCATTTGATGGTAGGCAAGCCGCCGATTTTAAGAATCGACGGGGTGTTGCAGCCGATTAAGAACGAGAAGGAACTAAGCGAAGCGGCTTTAGAGGATTTGATTTTTAGCCTGCTAGAGCCGGCAAAAAAAGAAATGTTTCTAAAAAAATTAGAAGCAGACCTTTCTTATGAAATTTCGGATTTGGCAAGGTTTAGATTAAACTTGTTTTTTGAAAAAGGGGGCATGGCTTTGGCGGCGAGGATAATCCCCTACCGAACACCAAAGATGAAAGAAATTTTAATGCCAGAATCGGTTTATAACCTGCTTGTGATGAAGCAGGGATTGATTTTGGTGACCGGGCCGACCGGCTGCGGTAAATCGACAAGTTTGGCAGCGATGATTAATTATATTAATGACGAGCGAGCCGAGCATATTATTACGCTTGAAGACCCGATTGAGTTTATTTTTGAAAGCAACAAAAGTATTGTGGCACAACGCGAGCTGGGCGAGGATATGTTAAGCTTTGGGGACGGATTAAAACATATTGTGCGCCAAGACCCGGATATTATTATGGTCGGCGAGATGCGGGATTTGGAAACAATAGGAGCGGCAATAACTTTGGCAGAAACCGGACATTTAATTTTAGCTACTTTGCACACCCAAAATGCGGCCCAGACGATTGATAGGATTATTGATGTCTTTCCGCCCTATCAGCAGGAACAGGTGAGGGCTCAGCTTTCCTTATCTTTGAAAGCAGTGATTTCGCAGCAGCTTTTGCCTAAAAAAGAAGGGGGGAGAATTGCGGCCAGAGAAATTTTAATGAACAATGCGGCGGTTGCTAATTTGATTAGAGAAAATAAAATTGCGCAGATAAAATCGGTAATCCAAACATCGGCTAAGGAAGGAATGATAACCATTGACCAGGATTTGAAACGGCTTTATAAAGAAGGAGTGGTAACCAAGGAAGCGGCAGTGGGGCATATGATGAGCCCTGGTACTTTGGATGAAATTAAAGTAACGAGAATAATGAAAGAGATGTTTTCTATGGATGATTGGAAATCGCGCGATATATAATATAAATATAATAATTATTTGGGATAATAAAAACTCTATTTTAGGAATAGAGTTTTTTAGTTGATTTTTTGCTTAAAATATGTTAAGGTATAGGAAATCTTTTACTCTCTTGTGTCTCCGTAGTGAAATGGATATCACGCTTGGCTTCGGACCAGGAATTTCAGGTTCGAGTCCTGACGGGGGCACCAGAGAGTACGGGAAGTTGAATACTCACACTATGCGCCTATAGCTCCCGCCAAAGGCGGGCAGGCAGCTGGTACCCCGCAGCGTGCGGGGTTAAGCCCACGGTCGAATTTTATACAATTGAATATACAC
>JABMQE010000138.1 GCA_013203415.1 Candidatus Falkowiibacteriota bacterium
ATCTATAACACTAAAATTTCAACCCACCCTTTCGCGCCCCGTCAGCTATCGCCTTCACCCGTCCGTGATATTTATATCCGCCTCTATCAAACACAACTCTCTTAATCCCCTTGTCCAACGCTTTCTTTGCAACCAGCTCTCCCACCGCAAATGCCTTTGCAATCTTTCCGCTCTTTTCGTCGTCTAATTTCTTGCCTGCCCCAAGCTTTGTCGAAGGGTTACTAGTTTCTAGTTTCTCGCTACTTGCACTCACCAAAGTCCTGCCACTTGTATCATCAATTAATTGAACCTGAATCCCGCGCAAACTTCTATAAACCGAAAGCCTAGGTCTTTTCTCCACACCACTAACCCTAGCGCGAACCTTAGACCGCCTTCTGTTTCTTTTTTCAGTTTTAACCTTATTTTTATTCATAAAACGTCATTTGAAAATTGAAAATTGGTAATTGAAAATTACGCATCTCCCGCTCCCTTCGCCACCTTTCCTGCTTTCTTTTTTATTTCTTCATCAACATATTTTATCCCCTTTAACTTATACGGCTCTACCTTTCGTATCTTTCTGATTTGGGCCGCTGCTTCGCCGACCTGCTGTTTGCTAGGGCCAAAAATTGTAATTATATTCTTATCAACATTTATTTCTATTTCTTCGGGAATCGAAAACTCCACTTGATGCGAGAATCCTACATTCAAAACTAAATTCTTACCGGTAACACTCGCCTTATAACCAACGCCGTTTATCTCTAACTTTTTTTCAAAACCATCTAAAACACCCTTAACCATATTTGCTACTAAACTCCGATACAAACCCCACAAGCTCGCCTGCTGCTTATTTTCCGGCTTCTCAACCGAAACAATTATTTTTTTATCTTCCTCTACAATCTTAACATTAGGAACAATCTTTTCGCTTAGTTCTCCCTTTGGTCCTTTTACTTTTATTTCATTGTCTTTGATGCTTGCCGTGACCCCGCTTGGAATCTCAACCGGCATCTTTCCCACTCTAGACATCTTTTTGTAATCTTAATTTATCTTGATTTATTTTATTAATTTTCTAATCCACATCTCCCACTAATCTACACGAATCTGCTCACCAATTTCACGAATCACGAATAATTATTCGAGATATTAGAGAATAATCCGAGATAATTTGAGGTGCCAAAGATTCGTGATTAGTGTAATTAGTGATAAGATTAGTGCCGATTCGTTTCTTAATAAACCTCGCATATAATCTCGCCCCCCAACCCTTTATTCCTTGCTTCTTTATTTGTCATTAATCCTCTGGGAGTAGAAATTATCGCTATTCCTAAATTATTCAAAACATAAGGTAGTTTATCTTTGCCAGTATAAACTCTTCTGCCTGGCTTGCTTATCTTTTTTATATTTTTTATTACAGATTCGCCGCTCTCATCATAATTTAATTTAATCATTAATTGATCAAAAACCTTTTCCTTTTTATCCCGGCTAAGGCCTAATTTTTCTACTTTTCCAACATAGCTATTATCCCTTAAAACTTCTGCTACTTTGGATTTTAATTTAGAATACGGCAAAACCACCTCCGGCTTCTTTGCCGCCGAGGCATTTCTAATACGTGTTAGCATATCACTTATTGGGTCGGTGTTCATAGTAATCGCTTATTAAAATTTGAAAATTGCCAGCCTCGCGGCTGGTCACCCGTGAGGGTGAAAAATTAAAATTTTTACCAAGATGATTTCTTTACTCCAGGAACTTCACCCTTGCTTGCCAGCTCTCTAAAACAAATTCTGCATAAATCGAACTTCCGCATATATCCCCGGTTCCTGCCGCAACGCCAACAACGCCTCACTTCTCGTGTGGTGTATTTTGGCTTTTTTCTAGATTTTGCTTGTTGGGCTTCGGTAGCCATATTTATTATTAACGGATTAACACAGATTACTACGGATAGCCACAAATAACGGATCCGTGATCCGCGGCCATCCCTGCCTGCCGGCAGGCAGGCGTAGTCATCCGTGGCTATTCGTGCCTGAAAGGAAAACCTAACAACTTCAAGAGTTCCAGTCCTTCATCTTTATTCTTTGCCGTCGTATTAACAACCACTTCCAAACCATGAATCCCTTCCACCTCATCTGGCTCAATTTCTGGAAAAACAATATGCTCCTTTACTCCGATTGTTAAGTTACCCTGCCTGTCAATACTTTTCGCTTCTAATCCCTGAAAATCCCGAAAACGGGGTAAAGTTATATTAACTAATTTATCAACAAAAATTTCCATTCTTTCTCCCCTTAAAGTCACCATCATCCCGATAACCAAGTCCTCTCTAATCTTAAAAGCAGAAATAGCTCTCTTTGCTTTTGTCCTTACCGGCGCTTGGCCTGTTATCCTCTTGAAATTATCCTCAATCCGTTCTAAAAAATCTTTGCTTGCGGATATATCTTTGTTAAAGCCAACATTAACCACCACCTTATCTATCTTAGGCACTGCCAAATTATTTTTATATCCAAACTTCTCCTTTAGTTTAGGAATAACTTCTTTTATATATTTTTCTCTTAATCTAGTCATACAATATTAGTTAACTTTTCGCATTTTTGCCCAGCCTCGACGAGCCAAGCTCGTCTTGGCGAGGCGGGTAGTTTCGCATGTGTTTTCGCCTGCCTGCCGGCAGGCAGGTAGTTTCGCATCAACTTATACAACATCCTCGCACTTCCCACAAATCCTAACCCTTTTACCGTTTTCAAGCACCTTATGCCCAACTCTCGCCGCTTTAGCGCATCTTGGGCAGACAAACATAACCTTGGAAACATCCATCGGGGCTGGAAATTCTACTCTTTGTCCTTTTTCCCGCTCGCGCTTTGGTTTAACATGTTTAATATAAAGATTAACGCCTTCAACCACAACCTTATTATCCTTAAGCATTACTTGGATAATCTTTCCCTGCTTGCCTTTATCTTTTCCTTGCAATATTTTTACTTTGTCGCCTGTTTTTATCTTCATTCATTTAATTTATTGGTTTATTTATTAATTAATTTATTAATTTATTGAAGCCACAAACTCACAAAAGC
>JABMQE010000139.1 GCA_013203415.1 Candidatus Falkowiibacteriota bacterium
CCTGAAGGCGAGGATATATATCCTCGCCTTCATTGGACAACAAAAAATCTTTCCAAAACCACCGTAGGCGGGCAAACGTTTGCCCGCCTTCAATTGATAAAATTATCTCATTATTTTCACCCTCGCGGGTGATCAGCCGTGAGGCTGAATCTCATGAGATATCTCCGGAGATAAAACCCTTTATGCCTAATTCCTAATTCCTCATGCCTAAATTCTATTTTCCCCAAAAATCTGTTATAATAAAAGCAATTAATTACTCAATTACTTAATTACTCAGTTACTCATGTATCTCTCAAAACTAGAATTAACCGGTTTCAAATCCTTTGCTAGAAAAACTACTCTCACCTTCCCAAAGCTCGAGGTCGGCCAAACCAACATCACAGCTGTTGTCGGCCCTAATGGAAGCGGCAAAGCCAACATTGCCGATGCCATCCGCTGGGTTACTGGCGAACAAAGCCTAAAAAACCTCCGCGGCAAAAAAAGCGAGGATATTATTTTCTCTGGCACCAATAAATCTGCCCGTCTCGGCTATGCCGAGGTTTCTTTGTATTTAGACAATTCCGATAAAAAAGCACCTATCGATTATACCGAGCTTATCATTACCCGCAAACTCTACCGCTCTGGTGAAAGCGAATACCAAATTAATGGTTCTAAATCCCGCCTTGCCGATATCCTTCTTTTGATGGCCCAGCTTTCCTTCGGCCAAAAATCCTACAGCATTATCGGCCAAGGTATGGCCGATGCCATCCTTGCCGCCACCGCTACAGAACGCAAGGATTTTCTAAACGAAGCCGCCGGCATAAAGCAATATCAAATCAAACGCGACACCGCAATAAACAAACTCGAGCTAACAAAAAATAATCTCGGGGGGGCCGAAACCCTAACCTCCGAGATCGAACCTCGCCTCCGCTCTCTAACCCGCCAAGTTAAAAAACTAGAACGCCGAAGCGAAATCGAAAAAAAACTAAAACACTTCCAGATAAAATTTTATTCCCACCGCTGGTTCTTAAATCTTACCTCTTGGGAAACCCTGCGTTCCAAACTTAAAAATATATCAAACGAACGCCAGGAAGTAGAAAAAAAATTTAACTCTCTAACAAATCAACTAAGTGATTTAGCAATCGAAGACAAAGAAGACGGCTCTTTTGAAAAACTTCAAAGCCAATACAATCGCATTCAAGAAGTTAAAAATAATCTCCTTCACCAAAAAACCGTCCTCTCTGCCAAGCTCGAAGTACTCTCCATGGAAACGCCAGAAAGAACCAAACACTCGCAAGTTTGCTCTCTTTCTATAGCCGAAACCGAAGATATCCTAAAAGTCCTAATCGAAACTAAATCTCTTCAGGAAAAATTAATAAACGAAACCAAAACCGGTAATCTCGAGAGTGTTAAATTAATTGCCGCTAAAATTATAAACCAAATCAATTCCACTATCATGAGTATTCGAAGAGAGAATGAAACTGCGGAGGATACTAAAGAAAAAGGAAATGAAAAAATCTCAGAGCTTAAAAAACAAATCACCAGCATCAATATTGATATTAACGCCGAGGAAACCGAACTTAAAAAAATCCAAGAAAAAATCAGCTCCCTTGA
This sequence comes from Candidatus Falkowiibacteriota bacterium, assembly GCA_013203415.1. Classification (GTDB taxonomy): domain Bacteria; phylum Patescibacteriota; class Patescibacteriia; order UBA2591; family JABMQE01; genus JABMQE01. The sequence continues at coordinate 1,594 of JABMQE010000139.1, forward strand.
ACGCAAACGAAGAGAAGAACGCTCCGAGCTTTTCGAGCTTCAAAAACAAATCCAAACCAAGCAAAACGAACTTAACAAATTCTCCGCTAACGAAAACAATATAAAAATCGAACTCGCCCGCATCGAAACACATAAAGAGGACTTAGAAACCGAAATCAAACAAAAACTTGGCTCCCTTGATAAACTTACAAAAGGAACAACCGATGAATCCCCAAGCGAAACCCACTCTAAGATTCAAAAATACAAACACCAACTCGAACTTATCGGCGGCATCGACCCCGAGATTACTAAAGAATACCAGGAAACTAAAAACCGCTTCGAACACCTAGACCATCAGATAACCGACCTTAAAAAAGCCACCGAATCCTTAGAAAAATTAATAAAAGAATTAGATGGCATTATAAAAAATCGCTTTAATTCCTCGTTCGAAAAAATAAATGCCCAGTTCCAAAAATTCTTTAAGACCCTTTTCGACGGCGGCTCTGCCAAACTAATCTACACCAAAGAAATCATTACCAAAACCGAAGTCCCAGAAGACAGCCCAGAACAAAGTAACCCAGAAAAAACAGAATCTCCGTCCCCCGTCTCCTGTCCCCCGTCCTCCGAAATTAAAGAAGGCGTCGAAATCGAAGCCACTCCCCCAGGAAAAAGATTAAAATCCATAAACATGCTCTCCGGCGGCGAACGCGCTTTAACTTCCATCGCTCTTATCTGTGCCATCATCGCCAACAACCCCTCTCCTTTTGTTGTCTTAGATGAAGTTGATGCCGCCCTAGACGAAGCCAACTCTGTCCGCTTTGCTGCTATTTTAGAAGACCTCTCCCATAAAACCCAATTTGTCGTTATCACCCACAACCGCGCCACTATGGAAAAAGGCAAAATCCTCTATGGCGTCACCATGGGCGAAAATGGCATTAGTAAACTGCTCTCTATAAAAATGGAAGAAATAAAATAATCCGCAAAGAAAACAGACTTGACTAAATTCCCCTCCTCTGCTAATATCAACAAGTGAGTTTAACTCCTAAACAAAAAATAAAACTTAAAAATTAAAACTTAAAACTTAATTTTATATGTTAACAATCCGCCTCGCCCGTATTGGCAAAAAAAAACAACCTATCTATCGCCTTATAATCAACGAAAAAACCAAAGACACCCTTGGCGACTTTTTGGAAAACTTAGGCACCTATAATCCCCGCACCAAAGAAACAAATCTAAAAACCGAACGCATCAAACACTGGCTCTCCAAAGGTGCAGGAACTTCAGACACTGTCCAAAACCTTTTAGTAAACCAAGGTATAATTAAAGATAAAAAAGTAAAATCCTGGCGCCCAAAAAAGAAAAAGGAAGAAAAAAAAGATTCACCCGCCGAAGCTCAAAAGCCAGATAAAAAAGCAGAAGATAAAAAAACCGAGGAACAGTCCCCTGCCCCAGCCGAAACTAAACCAGAAGAGAAACCAGCAAACGAAGCCAAAGAAAAAAAACCAACCGATAAAAAAACAGGCGAAAAACCAGAAGATAAAAAAGCAAACGACTCCGGCAAAGTCGGAGAAGCGCAGCCCCGCACCGAGCAAAGTCCAGAATCGAGCGATAGCTCTGGTTCTGGGCGAGCTCAAGCGAGCTCTGGTGCTGGGGAGCCCAAACCAAAAAAATAACTTCTTATATAATCTTAAATCAGGAAAAGGAGTGCGATTCTCCTACTGTGCCGCAACCGTAATTTTTAAGCCAAGCTTAAATAAGTCGGAATACTAATTTAAGAACTCTAATCAAGTAAACTCTTCGAGCAAAGAGTTAAACTTTCTAAACAAAAGTTTTAACCCCTCGAAGACAAGGGGATTTTTTTATGAAAAAATTTCTCATTGTCGTCTCTCTTGCTGCCATTATCCTAACCGGCAGCATGCTTGGATTTTCCTCCCAAGCTGCAACCGAAGTTAACACCGCCGCTGTTAACTACCTTAAAACCAAATCCGAGAGTACTTGGAAAACCATGGCTTTAGTCGCCGCCGGAGAAACTGGCCTCACAGGCAATCATCTTAAAGACGTCGACTCAAACAACGCCATCGACTACTGCGCTCCGATTTTAGCCATCACTGCTCTAAATCAAGACCCCCGCACCTATCCCGATCAAGATTATATTACTAAACTAAAATCCTTTTGGGATGGCACCCAGCTCGGTGACGCCGGCACCTTAAACGATGACATTTTCGGCCTTCTCGCCCTAATTTCTGCTGGTGAAGAAGCCCAAGACAGCATTATCCAAGGCACAAAAAGTTATATTCTTAGCCAGCAAAACAACGATGGCGGCTGGGGTTTCGCCCCTGTCGGAGATTCCGACACCAACATGACATCCATGGCAATTATGGCTTTACTCGAAACCGGACTCACAAATTCCGACACACCAATCACCAATGCTGTCTCTTATCTCCAGTCCGCCCAAAATGATGATGCCGGTTTTCCTTATAGTCCTGTTAGTATCTGGAGCACAGATTCTGATGCTTCGTCTAATGCTTGGGTTATAAGCGCGATTTACAAACTCGGCCAAAACCCAGAAACCTGGACCAAAAATACCGCTAATCCCATCACTTACCTTAAATCTCTCCAAGCACCCGAAGGCTACTTCAAATTTCAAGAGTCCTCAACCGAAGATTCCTTCTCGCCCGTCACCACCTCCTATGCCGTAATCGCCCTGGCTGGCAAATCTCTTCCGATTAACAAAATCACCTACACCCCAACCGAAACCTTTTCTCTCCGCATCGAAGGTCAAGACGAAACCATTTGTCAGGGAGAATTCCAAGGCCCCACCGCTCTTGATATCATCGAAAATGCCAGCGAAACCTGCAACTTCACTTATCAAATAGACCAAAAAGTTTTTGGTCCTTACCTAACAAAAATAAATGACGAAGAAGCTCAGGGTTCTACTGGCTGGCTCTACTTTGTTAACAACGAATCGCCAGAAACAGGCGCCGACGCTTACACCCTCGAAACAGGCGACGAAGTCCTTTGGTATTATGGCGACTGGGGCTGGTTCCCGTTAAAAATAGAAACCGATCAAACCGAAGTTTCCACCGGCGGAAATATCACTGCCACTATTTCTTCCCATAGCAACAGTTCTTGGTCTCCGGTCGAAGGCGCTGTTATTAAAACCGGCTCCCTCGAATTTACCACTAACGCCTCTGGCCAGATTACCCTCTCTCTGCCCGATGGCTATTACCGGCTTTTTGCGCAAGGCCCCGCTTTTGTCCGTTCCAAGAAAACCACTCTTAAATTCGGTAATCCTTCCGGCCAAACCATCAACTTAGAAGTTAATATCGCTAACAAAGGCGGTGATGACGATGATGATGACGATGATGGTCCCCCGCCGCAACCAGACGAAGTTTCTTTTTCGATTAGCTCCAGTGGTTTAAGTTTTGGTAATATCTCCCCCGGTCAAATCGCCAGCCAAGATTTAACCCTCACCAACACCAGTAACGATGATATTTACTTAGAAGCTGTCGTGTCTGGCGCCGATGTTTTTCAGGATAACCTATATCTCGATAAAGAACATTGGACAAATTTTAATCTAAATCTCCTCCAAGGCGAAGCCCATACCAGCGAACTAGAACTCTCGATTCCAACCAACTATTCGAGCTTCGGCACCAAAACTGGCTCCATCACTCTTTGGGCTATAGTAGAATAAAACAACAAACTAAAATAACAATATGCTAAAAAAAATAGTCATCATATCTCTTTTGTTTTTCTTGTTATCAATTGGCATTGTCCACGCTGTCGGTGTTAGTGTTACTCCTTCAAGAATAAGTATAACTGCAAAACCCGGCCAGCTAACCAAAGAAAGTTTAGAGATAAAAAACCCATCCGGCCTTGTTAGTATTTATGACATCTATGTTGATGATTATTCTGATTGGCTCAAAATTACCCCAAAAAGTTTTACTTTGGAAGCCGGTGAAACCAAAAAAATTTCCTTGGAAATAAGGCCTGTCCAAACTGGCGTCTTCGCTACCCAAATCTCAGTCGTTGCCAAACCCCTAAGCTCCAGAGAATTCCAAGCCAATTCCGGCATCAAAATCCCCTTAGAAATAAAAGTTATCCCAGCCATAAATGCCAAAAAAAATCTCCTAACTCCCACAAATCTGCTCTACTTTGCAAACCTGCTCCTAATCATAATTCTCGCGATCTCTCTTATTAAAAAAATGAAAATAAAAAATAAAAAACCATGATTTTGCCATCCTAAAACAAATATGCTAAAATGATAGTATGAAAAAAATACTTATCCTAACAATTCTAACTCTCTCTCTTTCCCTCTCTGCCTGCAATCTCACGGCCAAAACCAATGTTGTTTCCGATGAACCAGATTCAAGTGCTATAGAATCCCAAGAACAATTCGTCACTCTTTTTATCGGCGACAAAGAATACAAATTCGAAAATGAAAACAAGGCCGATCTTACTGTTTATGATGTTCTCCAAAAAATAGCCGAAGAGGAAAATTTAGAACTAAAAACCAAACAATACGGCATTGGTATTTTTCTAGAAAGCATCGGCGATAAAATCGGCGATAAAAATATGTTTTGGCTATATTACCTAAATGATAAAGCAGGCACCGTCTCTATCGATAACCAAGAAGTCAAAAATGGAGATATAATAAAATTCATTTTTACCGATAACAACATCTTTAACCAATAAAACTATGAACAAGAAAAAACTTCTAATTGCCATCTCTCTTATTGTTTTCGGCACTCTAACCCGCCTCCTTTTAACCGATCTCCCTAATGTCGAAACCATAACCATTACCGCCCTCTTAGCCGGCAGCCTGCTCGGCGGCGGCTATGCAATCGTTATCGCCCTAACTGTCACTGCCTTAACAGACATGTACCTAGGTAACGACTCTATTCTTATCTTTACTTGGTCTGCTTTTGCCCTTATCGGGCTTGCTGGCGTTGTCCTTAAAAAAACCAAAAAAAACAACCCCAAATACATAGCTGGTATGACTGGCCTTGGCGTCCTTGCCTCCCTTTTGTTTTTCTTCTACACCAATTTCGGCGTCTGGCTCTTATGGCCGGGAATGTATGCCCGCACCTTCCAAGGGCTAATCCAATGCTATGTTATGGGTCTGCCGTTCCTTAAATACAATTTAATCGGCAACCTGATAATCATTCCAATAGTCACTTCAACTGTAGTGTACGTGCCACAGTGGGTGAGGATGAAAATAACAAAGGAGAAAAAATTGGAATCTTAAAAACTCTTGACTTTTAGTCAAGATATGCTATACTACACATAACACCAGCTGCAAGCCGCAAAAGCGGCAAAATAACTGAATTAATAGGTCGAATGGCTGGTTGATAAGAAAATAATTTACTTGTTTTTAAACAAGTAAAAATGAGAGAACTAAAGTCATGGCTGCAAAACCATCAGACCAAGAATTTGTTGAGTTCGTTATCAAAGGTCTAGTTGATCATCCGGACGACGTCTCAGCACAAAGGACTGTTGACGAAATGGGTGTCTTAATCACTCTTAAAGTCAACCCCGAAGACATGGGTCAAGTTATTGGCCGTTCAGGCCAAAACGCCAGATCTTTAAGAACTTTACTTCGCGTTGTTGGTGCTAAAAACAACGCCCGTGTAAACTTAAAGATTGAGGAACCAGAAGGTTCAACCAGGCCACCGCGCCCTGCTAAAAACGACTCGATGTCTAATGAGGCTGTTGATGACCTCAAGTTATAATTTATCGTTCAATTTTTGCGATAAACTAAAAGCCATGGTAAAATTATACTGCCGTGGTTTTTGGTTAAAATTAATACACGGATTATCACGGATGACAACTGATAGCCACGGATAACGGATCCGTGATCTGTGAAAATCCGTAGTCATCCGCGGCTATCCGTATTCATCTATGAAATTCGACATCATAACAATCTTCCCCCAAATCTTTAATTCTTACTTCAACGAGAGCATTCTTAAACGCGCCCAAAAAAAGAAAAAAATTAAAATAAAAATCCACGACCTTCGTAAATTCACCACCGACAAACATAAAACAATAGACGACAAACCATACGGCGGCGGTGTCGGCATGATTATGAAAGTAGAACCTGTCTACAAAGCACTTCAATCGCTCAAGAAAACAAAAAAACAATCCTTCGACAAAGCTCAGGACAGGAAAAACAAGAAAACAAAAACTATCTTGTTTACGCCCACTGGAAAAACTTTCAACCAATCTATTGCACGTCGATTATCCAAATACGATAGCATAACTATGATATGTCCAAGATACGAAGGTCACGACGCCCGTATCGAAAAACTTGTTGACGAAAAAATATCCATTGGTGATTACGTCCTAACCGGCGGCGAAATCCCCGCCATGATAGTAACCGACGCCATCACCCGCCTCCTCCCCGGCGTCCTAGGCAAAGACAGTTCCAGCCAAGAAGAATCCTTCTCAAAACCAAATTATCTAGAATATTCACAATATACCAGACCCGAAGAATTCCAAGGCATGAAGGTTCCAAAAATCCTCCTCTCCGGCAATCATGCCAAAATTCAAGAGTGGAAAAACAAAAACAGTAAAATAAAAAAATAACCTCATATTCATAGGTTATGCAGAAATATATTTTTAGAAAACACAATCCTGAATATCGAGTTTTTTTCACATCAGAAAAGAAGAAGATAGCCAAAGCTCTTGGTTTGTCAGCAAAAATCGAGCATATAGGATCAACAGCCATTCCTAATCTTGGCGGCAAAGGTATTCTTGATATCGTTGTAGGTGTATTAGAATCAAAGATACCGGAAGCCAAAAAAAAGTTAGAAAAAGCTAATTATGAATTCCGTGATAAAGCAAGTTGTCCAAAAAAATTATTTTTTAGAATTGATTATTCTTATAAAAATAGAAAGAGAAGAGTGCATATTCATCTCACGAAATTCAATGGTCAAGATTGGAAAGAAATGATTGGCTTCCGAGATTATTTGCTAAAACACCCTGATACTATTGAACAATACATTAAAATTAAAAAAGAGGGAGTGAAAAAAGCCCTTGGCGATGGGGAAAAATACAGAAAATATAAAGAGAAATTTATTGAAAATATTTTAAGGAAAGCATTGAAGTAACAACAACCCCTCCGCAACTCTCCTCCATTTAGTCGTCGGGATGTTGCACTTTCGCTTTATGCTCTTCCGACCATATTCTTTTTAAAAACAAAAACCAATAAAATATTGGTTCATCCTGTATTCTAAACTTAATATAAAATTATGATGATATTGTGCCTCCGAGCTTGATATCGCCTGGATTAATTACAGTCAAGTCAGGTATTTGCTTAAAATCATCTTTTTCATCAAAAGTTAAAATATGCCCTATTCCATTATTACGCATTATAACACTGTGAATAATATCAGCTACGCCCGAGTGGTAACTCAAAATCCCCTGCCTAACGTGATAGAAAAACTCTTGAAAATCATAATCCCCTTTAGGGCTAACATCTACAAATTTAATCTTGGCATCGCTTAATCTCCGTTCATTAGCAAAATCACTTTCTATCGTAGCAACATCTTGCGCTTCCATTTCTTTATTATAAATCAAAACATTAACCATCTCTGCTACCGCCCACATAGAAGTACAAAGCTGAACCTCATCCGCTTGATTAAAAGCGTCCAAAGCTCTAAGAACTTTTTCTTTCTTATCTTTCTCTTTCTCGTCCACCGCATAATAAGCAATCAAAACACAAGCATCCAAGTATATTAAAGTGTCTTCATTTTTTCTTGTTTTTTCCTGCATGAAACTTAACGTTAGCTGGCTCCTTCGTAGTCCTTATTGCCTTAAAAGAAACCGTATCACCGTCTTTAGTTCTAAATTTAACAGTAACCGGCTTCTTCACAGTTTTTACTGCTCTAAATTTTACGACTCGCTTAGGCATAAAGCCAAAAATTAATTTCTTACTTTCTTAATTATAATACAAAAAAACAATCAACACAAATTATTAACAAAAACCTCGTCCCTTTATTTCTCTATTTCTTATTTCTCTATTTCTAAAACCACGCTTGACTTAATCCCCAATATGATATAGTATAATACTATTGTTCATTAACAACTAAATAACCACAATTTAGAGTGTATTCAATGTTTGCAAAGGTCTATTTCTTTGCGA
>JABMQE010000140.1 GCA_013203415.1 Candidatus Falkowiibacteriota bacterium
GCGGGAACTTTGAAAACGCTTTTTGCAGGATCAGAAAACTATCCAGAGTTAAAGTCGAAAGAGAACTTTGCTAAGCTTCAGGATGAGTTAAGCGACACCGAGAATAAGATTCAGGCGGCAAGGAGATTTTATAATGGCAATGTCCGCGACTTTAACACTAAGATTGAAGTGTTTCCGAACAATATGGTGGCCGGGATGATGAGTTTTGAGAAGTTTGAGTTCTTTGAAATAGAAGATGCGGGTGAGCGGGAAAATGTGGAAGTTAAGTTTTAATCCACACTCTTTTAGTTTGCGATGTTTTGAATTGTTAAATTGCTACATTGTTACATTGTTAAATTGTTAAATTGTTAAATTGTTAAATTGCTACATTGTTACATTGTTACATTGTTAAATTGTTAAATTGCTAAATTGTTAAATTGTTGACGTGTTTTTATGGATGATAAGTTTTTAAAATTGAATGATATTGGTGCTTATAAAATAGCCTTTAATCTTTCTAATTACGTCTGGAATGTAGTTGTTAAATGGGATTTTTTTGCTAAAGATACAGTGGGTAAGCAGTGGGTAAGAGCAGTTGACTCGAATTCTTCTAATATTGCGGAAGGGTTTGGAAGATACAGTAAGAAGGATAAAATAAAATTTTATCGGTATAGTTTTGGTTCGGTCAAAGAGTCGATGGATTGGGCCCAAAAAGCAAAGACAAGAAATTTAATAAACGAGGAACAATATCAATATATTATGGGTGAATTAAATAAACTGCCACGTGAGATTAATGGTTTGATTAAGTTTACTAACGAAAAATTGGCCGTATAAATTTGTTAAATTGTTAAATTACAGGAAGCAGCAATGTAACAATGTAACAATTTAACAATGTAACCATGTAACGATGTACAAACAAATCGAATCCAACAAGCGTCGGTCAGTGCTCTTGATTTTTTTGTTTATTCTGATTATTACGTTGGTTGGCTGGGCTGTTGGCGAGATTACGGATTATGGATATGGGATTTTGGTTTTGGCTTTGGTGATATCGGTAGTGATGTCTTTGGCAGGATATTTTGGCGGAGATAAAATGGCTTTGGCGGTTTCCGGGGCCAAGGGAATAAAAAAAGAAGATAATCCTTATGTTTATCGGATGGTGGAGAATATTAGTATTACCGCTGGGCAGCCGACACCGAAAGTTTATTTGATTAATGATACTGGGATGAATGCTTTTGCCACGGGCAGAAAGCCAGACAAATCTTCGATTGCCCTTACTACTGGATTGGTGAATGGGCTGGAGAACGAGGAGCTCGAGGGAGTGATTGCGCACGAGATGTCGCATGTTAAGAATTATGATATTAGGATGATGACTTTGGTTGGGGTTTTGGCTGGGACGATTGTTTTGGTGAGCGATATATTCCTTAGAGGAATGTTTTTTGGAGGCAGAAGAAGGAGCAATAACAAAACCCATCCAGCGATTTTGATTATTGGTTTAGCTTTTATTATCCTATCCCCTATTATTGCCCAGATTATAAAATTAGCAGTTTCGAGGAAAAGAGAATTTTTGGCTGATGCGGATGGAGCATTGCTAACGCGGTATCCGGAAGGATTGGCCAGAGCACTCGAGAAGATAAGCCACTCGCCAAAGCCATTGGAAAAAGCTAATAATGCAACAGCGCATCTTTATATTGTGTCCCCTTTTGGGGGCAAGGCAGGCAAGGGATTGGCAAAAATGTTTTCCACGCATCCGCCGGTGGCGGAGAGGGTGAGGGCGCTTAGGGGGATGGCGTGAGCAAGTTTTAAGTTGAAAGTTTTAAGTTTTATTTAATTTTTGAAATCAAAAATTATGACTAAAACAGACAAACAAACACGAGTTGGCTTGGGTGTTTTGATTCTAAAAGACAATAAAGTGCTTTTTGGCAAAAGAAAAAATTCTCATGGCGAGGGTTGTTGGTGTGCCCCTGGCGGGCATTTGGAATTTGGGGAAAGTTTTGAAAGTTGCGCTGCTAGAGAAACTTTAGAAGAAGTTGATATTAAAATAAAAAATATCCGCCTTGGCACTGTTACTAATGATATTTTTGAGAAGGAGGATAAACATTATATCACAATCATTATGGTGGCTGATTATGATTCGGGTGAAGTGAAGTTGATGGAGCCGGAAAAATGCGAAAAATGGGATTGGTTTAGTTGGGATAATTTACCAGAACCACTTTTTCTGCCGGAAATTAATTTATTAAAACAAGGTTATAATCCGTTTGAAGAAAAATAATATGGTTCGCTGGCTCCATAGTCCGACCCCGAGCAACGTCGAGAGGGAGGCTGTGGAGCCTGAATGTCCATTGACACGAGACGTTGTTGACACCCGGGCTCTCAAGCCCCTTCGTTCGCTGTCGCTCACTTCGGGGACTATGGAGCCAGCGATTTTTGACTTGTTTGTTACGTAGCATGTTACGTAGCATAGGGGCCCCGTCGGGGCCCCGACGGGGCCCCTATTTGAAAAATCCAAATGAAGGCGAGGATATATATCCTCGCCTTCAGAGAGACCTCAGAGAGACCAAAAATAATTTATGCAACAAGATATATTATCAAAATTTTCTACGCCAGCGAAAAAGGCCTTGATAAAGGCCCAGGTTTTGGCGAACAAAATCGGGGTTTTAAGGATGCAGCCGGAACATCTTTTGGCGAGCTTAATCGGGCAGCGCGGAATTACAGCGCAGATTTTGAAAAAAGCCGGATTAAGGCCGATGGAAATAAAGAAGATGATTATTAAAAAACAACAGAAAGACACGCATTTGAATTTGGAAGAAATTTTAACAAAAGAGCTCCCCGCACCAACACAAAATTATAACAAAGAAAAAAAAGAGGTTCTAAAATTGCCTTCGGACGTGGAAAATCAAACAAACATAACAGTAAAAATGAAACCCGAAGAAAGAGAACAAGAGATGGGAAAGCTGATAACAGACCCGTTTTATAAAATTTTGGAAGGAGGAGAGAGGCAGGATATCAACCCTTTGGAAAATAAAGAATTGGAAAATTCTTTAAGAATGGCAAATCTAAAATTAGATTCGGAAACGCAAAAAGTTATCAGGAGGGCGGTAATAAACGCCAGCCGGTTCGGGCATAAATATGTTGGGAGCGAACATATTTTAGCCGGACTTTTGGAAGTGCCGATTAAAACGATTGATAATATTTTAGATAAAAGCCAGGTTAACCACAAAGAATTAAGGGAGCGGGTTTCGACCATACTTTCCAGCACATCAAAATTTTCGGAAATCAGCCAGCCGGCAATGATGGACCACCTGCTTAAACAAATTGTAACGGGTGAAAAAGAAGAAACAAGCGAGACGCCGGCTTTGGATGTTTTTGCTTATGATTTAACAGACAGAGAGGTTCAAAAAAATATTGATCCGGTAATCGGCAGAGAGAGTGAGATTGAAAGATTGATTAATATTCTTTCCAGGCGGACAAAAAATAATCCAGTTTTAATCGGCGAGCCAGGTGTAGGCAAAACCGCGATTGTGGAAGGATTGGCCAAAAAAATTATAAAGGGGGAAGTACCGGATGTTTTGGCAGATAAGAGAATTTTTAATTTGGATTTGGGTCTTTTGGTGGCAGGAACAAGTTTTCGGGGTGATTTTGAAAACCGGATAAAGGGAATTCTTTCGGAAGTTAAGAAACGGCCGGAAATTATTTTGTTTATCGACGAGATTCATAATATGGTAGGCACAGGCAATGCTTCCGGGGCGATGGATGCGGCAAATATGCTTAAGCCAGCTCTTTCCAAGGGCGAGATTAGATTTATTGGTGCGACTACGCCGCAAGAATACAAAAAGTTTATAGAGCCGGACCCGGCTTTGGAACGGCGGCTTCAGGAAATTTTTGTAAATGAGTCCAACAAGAAAGAAACGCTTCTTTTGATTGAAGGAATAAAGAAGTATTATGAAAAATATCATCGAGTAGAAATTACTAAAGAGGCAAGTTTGGCGGCGGTGGAACTTTCCGAGCGTTATATAAAAAATAAATTTCTGCCGGACAAGGCGATAGATTTGATTGATGAAGCGGCAAGCAGAATTAAAGTAAAAAAAACCAACCAAGGGATTATAAAAAAATTAAGAGAGTTGGAAAAAAGGAAAGAGGACTTAATTAAAGCCAAAGAAATAGCGGTTGAAGACGAGGAGTTTGAAAAAGCGATAAAAATAAAAGAGGAAGAAAAAGCCCTGGCCGGAAAGATAGCAGAGCTTTCCGGAAAGCAGAAAAAAGAAAAAAAGAAAATGCTCGGCAAAATCGAAAAAAATGATATTGCAGAAGTTATTTCCCAAATAACAAAAATTCCTACAACCCAATTGGTTTTTGAAGATAAAAATAAGTTTTTGAATTTGGAGGAAAAGATAAAAGAAAAAATCGTAAGCCAGGAAGAAGCGATAAAAGAAACAGCGAATGTGATAAAAAAACATCTAAGCGGATTGGCTAACCCAGACCGGCCATTGGGATCTTTTATGTTTTTAGGGCCAAGCGGGGTTGGAAAAACCGAGATGGCGAGGGTTATGGCCGAGGTAATTTTTAATGATGCCAAGGCCTTGGTAAGGTTTGATATGACAGAATTTGGCGAGGGGTTTGGGGTTTCGAAATTAATCGGGGCGCCGGCCGGATATGTCGGCTATCGGGAAAGCGGGAAGCTGACAGAAGCAATAAAAAACAAACCTTATTCTATAGTTCTTTTTGACGAGATAGTAAAAGCGCATAAAGAAGTGCAGAATTTGCTTTTGCAGGTTTTGGAAGACGGGAAGCTAACAGATGCGACTGGCAGGGAAATTAATTTTAGGAATACAATTATTGTGATGACGGCAAATGTGGGCTTAAACGAATTAAACAAGAGCCAAGAAATCGGCTTTGGCCAAGGAGGAAAAAATTTGGGGTATGATTATGATGTGGTAAAGGAAAAAGTTTTAAAGGAGCTTAAGAAAAATTTTGGAGTTGAGTTTTTGAATAGAATTGATAAAACCTTGGTGTTTAGGCCTTTAGTTAAGGAAGACCTCGAGAAAATAGTTGGGTTGCAGATAGCTGAGCTTGGCCTTAGGTTGCGCGAGCGAGGTTTGGGGATTGAGATTTCGGATGCAGGGCGAAAGTTTATTGCGAAAGAAAGTTTTAGCCCGGAATCCGGAGCCAGAGAAATTCGGAGGAAAATTGCAGATTTGGTTGAGGGGCCTTTGGCAGAAACACTGCTCGGGGATGGGTTTGGCCGTGGGGTTGTGAAAATTGATGTTGTGGGAGGAAAGATTGTTTTGGTATAGTCCATTGTTACATTGTTACATTGTTACATTGTTACA
>JABMQE010000141.1 GCA_013203415.1 Candidatus Falkowiibacteriota bacterium
ACATGCGCCACAATTTCCGAATCCCTGTCCACCCCTAAAACCAATTGTGTTAAATCATTAGTCCCAATAGAAAACCCATCGAATATTTTTGCAAATTCACGAGCCAAAATTACATTACTCGGTATCTCGCACATCACATAAACCTCTAAACCATCTACTCCTCGCTTCAACCCGCACTCTTCCATAATTTTTAAAACTTTTTTGCCCTCCTCCACTGTCCGGCAAAAAGGCACCATTATTTTTACATTAGTAAGACCCATTTTTTCTCGCACCCTAACAAGCGCCGCGCACTCAAGCTCGAAAGCCGGCCTAAACTTTGGATCATAATACCTTGCCGCCCCGCGCCAGCCAAGCATTGGATTTGCTTCTTCCGGCTCAAAATATTTCCCGCCCAAAAGCGTCGCATACTCGTTCGTCTTAAAATCGCTCAAACGAACAATCACCTCTTTTGGATAATAGGCCGAAGCAATTTGGGCTATGCCTTCGGCTAATTCAAAAATATAAAAATCTTTTTTTGTCTTGTATTCGCCTGTCTTTTTTAAAATCTTTTCTCTGGTTTCTTTGTCCTTAACCTTATTAAACTCAATCAAAGCCATCGGATGCACTCCAATATAGCTAGAAATTATAAACTCTTCCCGAGCCAGCCCAACCCCGCTATTAGGGATAAAAGATTCTCTAAACGCCTCTTCCGGATTCCCCACATTCATCATTATTTTTGTCTTTGGCGTTCCTAAATTCTTAAAATCATATTTTCTAATTGCAAAATCTATTTTTCCTTTATATACATAACCCACTTCTCCTCCCGAGCAATCAACAGTTACTTCCTGCTTGTCACGAAGAACACTGGTTCCTTTTTCTGTCCCAACTATACAGGGGATTCTTAGTTCCCGGCTGACAATCGCCGCGTGGCAGGTTCTTCCTCCGCTGTTTGTTACAATCCCAGCCGCAATCTTCATAATCGGCTCCCAGTCCGGATTTGTCATCTCTGTCACCAAAACCTCGCCTTTCTTAAAACCATTTATCCCCCCAACATCTCTTATCACCCTAACCGGTCCCACCCCGATCCTATTCCCAACACTTTTGCCTTCTACTAATATCTTTTTTTTCAATCCGCCTCTATCTTCTGTTACCCGAAATTCTTCAAGAGTATTTAAATCCCTTGTCGAATGCACCGTTTCTGGCCGCGCCTGCACAATATATAATTCGTCCGTTAATCCATCTTTAGCCCACTCTATATCCATCGGCCGCTTATAATGTTCTTCTATTACTAAACCCCATTTTGCTAAAGTTAATATCTCTTTATCACTTAACGCATATTTGTCTCTTTCGCTCTCAGTCACCGGCACATTCTTAACCGGCTTTCCCATCCTGGTATTGCTATAAATCATTTTGATATTTTTCTTACCCAATCTTTTTAAAACAATAGGTTCAAACCCCTCACGCAATTTTGGCTTATAAACATAATACTCGTCCGGGGTTACTTTTCCTTGCACAATATTTTCGCCTAAGCCATAAATCGCATTAATTAAAACTAAATCTCTAAATCCCGACTCTGTGTCAATCGTAAACATTACTCCGCTTACCCCTTTGTCTGCCCGAACCATCTCCTGCACCCCAACCGAAAGCAAAACCTTATCATGCTTAAACCCTTTATCTTGCCTATAACTAATCGCCCGATTAGTAAAAAGCGAAGCAAAACATTTTTTAACCGAATCAAGTAATGCCTTCTCCCCTCGAACATTAAGATATGTTTCCTGCTGGCCCGCAAAACTCGCATCCGGCAAATCTTCAGCCGTCGCACTCGAACGCACTGCCACGCCATCGGAGTGAACCCGCCATTGGCGGGTGAGCGGAGACCCTGAGCGACCCCGAGCTTGGCGAGGGGGAGTCGAAGGGCCAACCAAAACCCCGTACGCCCGCCTTATATCCGCCTCTAACAATTTCGGAAGCGAAGCCCTAAGAATCAATCCCCTTGCTTTCTCTCCGCATCTCTTAAGCTCGCGAACATCATGAGTATTCAAATCCTTAAGCACCCTCTGGATATCATCATCTATTCCTGCGCTTTTTATAAAATCTTCGTAAGCATAAGCAGTAACACAAAAACCATTAGGAATTTTTATTCCTTTCTTAGTCAATTTACTATACATCTCTCCGAGCGATGCATTTTTCCCTCCAACAGCCCCCACATCATCATTATCAACACTCTTAAACCATAAAATATGCGGCCTGGCTATTTTTCTTTTAAAAGTATCCATAAATTTTTAATCTTTTGGTTTTGAATTTATTTTGATCTTTGCCTGCCCGCCACCAAGCTCGCTCGAAAACGAGGTTGGGCGGGTCTTTTTGTTTTCAACATAAATGTTCGATGTTCAATGTTCGATGTTCAATGTTCGATGTTCAACGTCAAACCGTCTCAACCTTAATAAGATTCGCCTGACCTTTATAACCAAACGGATGCCCCGCCACAATAACCACCCTATCGCCCTTTTTAGCTAATTTTTCTTTTATTAATAATTTCTTGATCTTGCTCGAAAGCGCATTAAACGAAGCCGTAAACGCTACAAAATACGGCTTTACCCCCCAGCTTAACGAAAGCTGCCGAACAGTTTTTTCTGCCAAAGAAATCGCCACAATCGGCACTCCCGGCCGAAAACTGGAAATATTTTTTGCTGTAAAACCAGAAGTCGTAGCACAAACAACCAACTTAGCTCCGGTTACATCCTCCGCCAAATCCTGCGCCACAAAACTAATCACTTCGGTAATAGATTTTTGCCGCCTAAACTCCTGCTCTCCCATCTCTTGCTCTTGTATTTCTCGCTCCTCTACCTCCTCTGCTATCCTTGCCATTGCCTCAACCGCTCTTAAAGCATACTTCCCAGTCGCACTCTCTCCCGATAACATAATCGCGTCTGTTGCATCCAAAATCGCATTCGCCACATCACTCACCTCTGCCCGCGTTGGCACTGGTTTTTTTATCATCGATTCCAGCATCTGCGTCGCCACAATCACCGGCTTGCCTGCCTTCCGGCATTTATCTATTATTTCTTTCTGAATCAAAGGCAATTCCTCGAAAGGCATCTCTATCCCTAAATCCCCCCTGGCTATCATTATCCCGTCTGCCGCCTCCAAAATCTTTGAAAAACTCTTAACCGCCTCCGGCCTTTCAATTTTTGCAATAATTCTTGTCCGCACTCCCCGCACTTTCCCTTTTGCTCCTGGCTTATCATAATCTGATTTTTTTAATTTATGGTATTTTTTCTCTAAATTAAAAATCTTCCGCCTTAACTTCTTTATGTCACCGGCTTTTTTTACAAACGACAAAGCCACAAAATCCACATCATTTTTTATGCCAAAATCTAAATCAGATAAATCTTTGCTGGTTATTGCCCCGCACCTGATATTAGATTTTGGAAAATTCATCCCCCTATGGCTGCTTATTATCCCGCCCATAATTACTTTGCATCTAATTACTTTT
The DNA here is from genome assembly GCA_013203415.1 of Candidatus Falkowiibacteriota bacterium. Classification (GTDB taxonomy): domain Bacteria; phylum Patescibacteriota; class Patescibacteriia; order UBA2591; family JABMQE01; genus JABMQE01. The sequence continues at coordinate 3,476 of JABMQE010000141.1, forward strand.
TCTTTAATTTCCAAAATTTCTAACTCTATTATTGCATCATCAATCAAAACCGAATCACCCGCCTTAACATCTCGATATAACTTTGGGTACTGAATCGGCAGATACAAGCTTGATTTTTTTATCGGCACCGAATAGTTTTCCGGCACCAAGTATACCTCCCCTCCCTTTTTAACTTCCACCCCTCTCTCATCAACCTTGCCAATCCTAATCCTCGGGCCCTGCAAATCCTGCAAAATCCCGATTGGTTCTTTTAATTTTCCTCCGGCCTGCCGCACATTATCAATCAATTTCTTGTGATGCTTGTAAGTCCCATGAGAAAAATTAAGCCGAGCTACATTCATCCCCGCTTTTATCATTTTTTCCAAAACCGCCTTCTCTTCCGAAGCCGGCCCTAAAGTCGCTACAATTTTTGTATATTTCATAAAATTACCTACACCCGACTTGAGTTTTTACGGCATTAGCGCAGCATCTTCTTTGGCCAACACTCAAAATCGCGCCTGTCCAACCGCCCCCCCTACCTGTTGATAAATAAAGAATTTCCGACCTCAAAATACCTACTATTGGCCCGCCTGCATAACACGTCGCACCATTCTCTTGTACATAATTAAAACTCAAATCCGGATTATCGCAATTTGTATCATTTCTCGACTGGGAACAAGTATTATAAACAAACGGGTTGCAGCAATGTGTGTATAGGCTTAACGACGTATTAGACCAGGCATGGCCCGAACCCGATCCAATTGTATAGCCCGGATTACTTGAAACATTTATATTAGCCGGAGTCTGCCCCTTGCAGGCCCCTAAAGTATAACTGCAGGTAAAAGCATCCCAGCCAGAGCAAGCCCTAGTCCCTCGAACCGCCGTCGACCAATTATTATATTGTCCCCAATTAGTTCCGGTCGGACATCTATCAGCATCAAAACGGCATAAATTACACCCTTCTGGAATTGTTACTACTTGTCCTCCAGCCGCTGCACAATCAGCTATCGTCATTGTCGAACCCCCGCAAAAATCTCCGCCTACTGGAGGCGGTGGAGGAGGGGGAGGGGGCGGCGTCGAAGACACGCAATCGCCACCAACCAAATTATATCCTGCGTTACAGTTTATCCCGCATTGCCCGCTTGCGCATGTTGCCGAACCTCCCCCGCTTGGTGGTCCCGGACAAACCTTCCCGCACGTCCCGCAATTTGATAAATTAGTATTCAAATTAACTTCGCAGCCGTCTGCTGGATTATTATTACAATCAGCATACCCGGCGCTGCAAGAAGCAACTTGGCAAGTTCCCCAAGCTCCCCAATCCGGATCGTGTTTTGTTAAATCACAAGTTCTTGTTTGCTCTCCCGTACCATTGGTAATCGCACATGCCTTTGAAGGATCGCCCTCGCAATGGTCTAACTCGCAAGTATCATTATATTCTCTGTATCCAAAATTACAGGACTTTACTTGGCAAGTTCCCCAAGCTCCCCATGCCGGCGGATGGGCTGTTAAATCACAGGTTCTTGTTTGCTCTCCTTTGCCGTTAGTGATGGTGCACTCTTTCGAAGGGTCGCCCTCGCAATGGTCTAACTCGCATTCGCTTAAATTTTCCCGATAACCGCTTTTACAGCTCCAGCCCAAACAATTATTATCACATACAGCATTATCCGGTATATCTATTCCTACTTCACATACTTCCCCATACCCTGCCTGAATTTTCTTGTCCCCGCAATAAGTGCAATCAGTTCTGCAAAAACCGCTTCCATTACTCCCCCCCTCGTCGCAGGTTTCATCTGCTCCGTTAACTTCCCCGTCTCCGCAAACCCCTTGGCTTAAACATTCTCCAAAACCAGTAAACCCGCTGCAATCTGGTTCGCAGGAGTTTATCTTTACGCCTGCATGTCCTCCGGGTAAATCGCACGAAGCCGTATCAAGGTCCCCGTCGCAAACCTCGTAATCTCTGCTAAAACCAGTAGTTGTATGCTGTCTTACCCCGTCTCCGCACCAACCCCCTGTGCTCCATTTGCACTCATTCCCGCAAGTATATTGGTTATAAATAGAATCCGATTTATCACCTGCCTCTTTTATTGCTCTACCTGCAGAAAGCGGATCGCATATTTCTTTTCCTTCTTCATAAGTTCCATTTTTGCAAAATCCCCCGTAATCATGCCCGCTTTTATTCGGCGTCCAACCCTTGCACTCCAAATCACATTCCTGCTTGTAATCATTATAAACAACCACCCCTAAAGCATCTTGCCAATAAAATCTTGTCTGGCCTCGCTCGCAAACTTCGTTTGTTAAATCCAAAACCCCGTCTCCGCAAACTTCGCTAACACCGAACTTCGTATTTCCCAAACAAACATCCGCTGTCTTAAAACGGCTATTATCGAGATTTTGCCAAGTATTGCTGGTTTCAAATTCAAAATCACTTGCTAAAACATAACCGCCTGTACCCGAGCTTTGATAAGTATAAACATGGGAGCCAGCCGGACACACAAACACCCCTTCCGTCCCGTTCCAACAGCTCTCATCATTATGGCCTTCTGGGCATTCACTAAACTCGTTTATCGGATCTACAAAAATCTTGCCTATCTGCTTGCCTAATTCCCCTATCCAAGAATCTTCCCAAAGTGAAACCGAAAAACCCTTTATATAACTCCCTTCCCGCAAACTTGGATAAACTCCCCTGTTAACTCCTGCATAATATTCCAAAGTATTCGCCATAAGCAAAGGCGCTGTGGTCGAGCCCGCCAAATCCGAAAAATGAATCAATCTGTTTGTGTCCCTAACCAGCTCTTCTTTATTACTCTCTACGTTAGTATTAAACTTCCAGTTGCTGATTATTCTGTTAAAAATCTCTTTTGTCTCTTCGTCTGCATCCTGATTATAAGAAATCACATAAACATTTGTATAGATCTTTCCGGTATCACGGCTATCAGCAGAAGCCGTAACATAAACCGACCTTCCTTGTGAAGCTGCCGGATAGCCGTCAACTTCTCCTGCACTCGAAAGTTTTCCTTCTTTACCCTGCGCCCGATACCAAAGACCTGGCGAATAATGATCGTCATTATTAAAAATCCTAACCCCGATTACATCCTGGCCTCCCCCTTCCTTTCTTTCTACGGAAAAAATAATCTCTTTTAATAAATTCTCTGTTTGAGCCGGCTGGCTGTCCTCTTCGCTCTCCTCAAATTCAAAAACATCAAACTTCTTTACCACTGGGTCTAGGCCCATCGCCCTTAAATCATCCTCATCATCGCATCTCCCCCCAAGGCAAGCATCACCTCCAATTGTACATGGCTCGCCCGGATTAGAGCCCCCGACACAAACCTTTTTATCATCACCCTTATCCCGGCAGTAAAAAGTGCTAAAATTAAAATCAATACATGGAGCGCCGCCGGTATTACCGCAAACACTGCCGTCTTCATACGGAAAACTCTCCAAACTCGGCCAGGGATTTTCGCAAAGCCAGTTAATAATATCAATTTTGGCGTCTACTTCATGCGCGTCTATTCCAACCTTTAACCAATTCGGATTACTTTTTACTTTAACCTTTAACTCGTCCTTGCCTTCTTTTGGTTTGCTTGTTAAATTAATCACAACCCCATCCTCTTCACCCAAAAATTCATAAATATTACTATCGCTAGTTGGATCCCATTTAACTATCCCACCCATTATTGGATTAATTCCAGAATAATATACCACCTCATATTTATGCTGATTACCATCTTCTACCCCATCTTGATCATTCACACAACCATTCCTGCCCGCGCAAACAAATATATCCCGCGTTTTATTAATCACATCTGGACTTACTTCTATCTCGGCCCTGTCAATCGCGCATATCTCATTATCAACATCAAAAGTCCAAAAAACTCCATCAAAATTTAAACCATTACTACTCCTAACATCACCCGTTATTCCAAATTGATGTGGTTGCATCCCGCTCTCCTCTAAAAGCTCATCTGGTATAAACCTTACCTGCGTACAACCACTGCTATTAAGACATCGCTCGTCAGCTCCTTCTGTTCTCGCTATTCTTAACTGGCCGTCAACTTTCAACCCCCCTTCAAGCAGATACATATTAATCTTATTCAAAGTACTTCTGTCCATCAGCTGGTCAAAAACAATTTCTACTACTGCATTTCGACACACCGGATCTGTAGTTGCCCTTGGCCAGTGGTCCTTAATGCTCGGCTTCCCAATCACTTTCAAAACTCCAAAATCACTAAAAACCCCATGAGTGGCGGTAATATTTGTCTGTCCTAAAACATTTTTTGCTCTCGCCGTAGTTGAAATCGACGGACCAAAATCAGCTGTTGCTATATCCGTATCACTGCTGGTCCAATCAGCCGCGCTCGCTTCCCTCAACTCAAAACATTTGGCCTCATTAGTCATCCTAACCACATAATCTTGATTCCCCAACTTTACTACTGTTGCCTCCTCTGGCGAAACCGATATACTATCAATCTCGCAAATTTTATTTCCAGTTGTAAACTCCCAAGTATATGGCTCCATTATTAAATCCGGATGTCCCTCAACAACAATCTTCTCCACTGTCACTTTATATACTGTATTAGGGAATAAATTAACTTGTGGCCTAATCTCAAAACCCTTAACATTCCCATAATCCCTAACCCTAACATCGTGAGGCACCACGCAACCTGCTCCATCACATTCTAATTTTATATTCGGGGTCTTTACTGTAGTTTCATCAATCTCCTGCATATTAAATCTCCCAGTTACGACCGCATTCAAACAAACATCTTTTGCTCCCTTTGTTGGATTCGGACTCGGCAATCCATAGCCCGGATTACAACCGCTTACCTCCTCTACTTCCGGCAAATCCACCACTACCCGTAAAATTATCGGATTAGAATAAGAACCATCTTTTAAAACCTTTAAGTTTCCTGTCCGCGCCGAAACATGAACCTCGACTTTAATTTTAACATCTTCCCACTCGTCATAAACTGTTGCTTTTGTTACCTCAAAGAAAACCCCGTCGGTCCCTGTTTGCTCCGAACCGAACGACTTGCCCAAAACATTAATTTTATAACCCACTTCTGTTACCTGTGGTTCTAGTTTACAAACACTTGGATGCAAAACATCATTTACCGTAAAATTAGCGTCAGTATCTCCATTCTTAGATTCCAATTCAAAACTGCCGTAATTAGCCCCTAAAGTTAATTTTTTTTCGCCTAATACCGAACCTTCCGGCACTTCTACAATCACTTGATTATTACTCCAAGTGTCCCCGCAATCCGGATTCTTTTCTTCTGGATTTCCCCAAACCAAACCATCATTCGAAGTTACACTGCCTGTTCTCTCCCCAAACCAGCAGCCCTGAAGCGTTGCCCAAGTGCCCACCTTCCCTCCTGCCGGGCCAGTTAAAGTAATATCTGGCTTACAAAGGCCTTTGTCTGTATCGCATGTGCTTTCATCACAAACTGCTCCTCCTAAATCACTAACCACGCAATCAGTATCTTTTGTACATTTATTTACTATTACCATTGCATTTCCGTATTTGTTCGACTTATCATCCAAGGCCTTTATGCTGCAAGTCCCGCTCCTTTTTGCCGCAACCTCAGCCGTTGTCTCATCTGTTCTTGATACTGTTGCTACTTCTCCATTAGTAGACGACCAGACAAAATTAAAATCCAAATTATCGCTTAAAACATAATTGCATCCACTCGGATAAGGAATTGCTTCAAAAACCTCTTTTTCTAAAATTAAATATGGTTCTCCTCTTGCATCTTCCTGCGACCTTACACCTATTTCGCTCACCTCGCAGGAATCAGAATCCGCTGTCTTAAAATTCCAAACATAATCATTCTTAAAATAAATATTTGATATGCCAAAAACCCCATTAACTCCTTTTACCTTAAACCTATACCAAGTATTTTTTTCTAAAGGCCCGCCATCGTCCAAACCAACATAAACCCCTGTCTTTTGCACTCCCTCTATTTCGTAAGCTGTCGCCTCTATGTTCTCCACTATTTCTGCTTCAGTGCAATCTATGTTTCCTAAAGTATTGCATTTCAAAAACTCATAATTATCCTCATTCTCCAAACTATCAACATCCATGGGCTCGCTAAATATCATCGTTATCAGGGAATGAATGCAATTATCAACACTTCTAGGCGAAGGCGAATTAAAAGGAAAAGCTGCCTGTGGCGGACAAACACTTTGGTTTAATATTTCCGGCGCCCCCTCGCACTCACAATCCGAGTTACAAACCTTATTCCCGCTGCAAGCTCCAGGATCGCAGGAATTATTTGTTAAATCAGTATCACAAGATACTTCTATTTCGCAAGGCGACCTAAAATTTAAGCTATTGCTTTCGCCTATTGCATTTTTAACCTTTACCTGGCTATTTCCTTGTTCTATCCCCTCCGGAGCCAAAGCCATAATTTTTGCTTCTCCCCATTCGGAAATTCCTGCCATCTCTTCACCAAAATAAACCTCGCCGACAACACTCCCGAATTTCTCGCCCCTAATATCTACCGGCCCCCCTACTATACCGCAAACAGGCGCCATCTGGCAGATGCCAGGCCCGCCCTCTCCTTCCAAAACCTCAAAGCTTAGCAAATTACTCCTATGTCCCTCTATGGTTTCTGTTTGAATATAATAATCACCCGGCTCTAAATCTGCCGAATTAACTTTTATAATAATCTGCCCCTCCCGCCATGTTTCCGGACAAGGCGAGGGCGGAAATTCTGCTTCAAACTCCAAGAACACTGATTCATCATCCGAATAATCCCCCCTAACAAAGAAAACCTTGCCCTTTAGGCCTCCAAAATTTACGCCCGAAACAGTTACATACTGTCCCCTCCCTCCTTTCTTTGGCGACACCGAATTTATAAAAGGCGAAAGCACTCTTGTGTCCATGGCATTGCTTACCCTTCTTGTCATATCTGTTTTTCCGGTAACAACGCGCACTGGCCCGCTGATTGCCCCGTTTGTCTCGCCGCCGGCTAGCCCGCTTTTCCGGGCCGGAATTCTTAATTTTATCTCCTTATCATTCCAGGAAGCCACGCAAATACTCCTGGCATATTTGTCCGTTCCGCTAAAGCAGGTCCTGTCTGTCTCAAAAGCATTCGCGCTAAACATCACCCCCTGCTTCTCGTTTTCAAAATAAAAACCCTTAATTGTTACCAGCCCCTCGTCATAATATTCTTCTTCTGTTATCTCTGTAATCTCTGGCGGACATCTTTGTTTGTCCAACCCTCCGGTCGTAAATTGCCAGGAATAATCTTCTTCCATATAATTGCCGCAAACATCTTTTATTATCAAGCTATCCAAAACAGGAGTATAAGACGTAGCTGTTTCATAATTCTTCTGCGGTGTTGCAGTTAAGTTATCCTCCCTTCCTTCTCTATAAAAATCATCCTCTTCTCCTTCCAAAAGCCGCGGTGTAATTAAAATTGATCCTTTCTCTTCCAAACTATCAATATCCATCGGGTGGTCGAATTCTGCCCAAATTCTCGATTCCAAACAAACATTCCCCTCTCCATTTACAGGCTCTGTTTTTTCTACTTTTGGCGGCGTGGTTAATCTTTCTGTCCCTGTCTTAAAATTCCATCCATGCCCGCCCAGCAAAGCTAATCCTTCCTCGCTTTTTAACCCTTCCCCGATTACCACCCGATATTCTTTGCTTTCTTCAAAATCTTTCTCTCCTCGCCATAAAATTCGCGAGCTGTTTGTTTCACTCTTTATAGCTTCGCCTGCTACTATATTACCCTTGCAAACAATTGGCGAACCAAGAGAGCCCTCGGCCTCGCACTTTGCCGAAGCGCACTCGCTGTTCTCTGCACAGCTCTCATCCGCTCCTTTTCCATCCTTGATAAACACTCTTACATTATTCTCTACTGTATTCTCGTCTACTTTTTTATTAAATTCCACCCAAACAACCGGACACAAAGGCACTTTTTCGTTCTCAAGTCCTGTCGGATAATTCGAAGCAACCCTAAAAAATGATATTCCGCTCCACCAGGAAACACAAATATCAGCACAACTCGAGCCATCTGGATATTTAAGTTCACTCACACATTCCCAAGTGCCTTCTGCTTTACAACGGAAACAGCTGTTTCGTATATCCCCTTCACGACACCCAAAGATGCCTCCCAATCCTCCGCCAAAAGACCTAATAAGAAATGTTGTTATCGCAAAAGCCGTTACAATTATCAGCATGCCTATCACCGCCGATATCATTATTTTCTTTGCCTTCTCGATTCTTTCCGGATTGCCAGCCGAAGTCATCCACATAAAACCCGCGTAAATAAGCAGAATTAAGGCAATCAAACCCAAAAATCCTAAAACCCATCTGATAATTTTGGCAATCGTAATAGTTAGGGGTTGATCCGAAAACTGGGTTATTTCCTGCACTTGCCCTAAACCCTCATCATATGTTTGCGCTAATCCAATTTTTGGTAATAAAAAAATTGCCAGCACTAAAACCAGCGCCAAGCAACTTACGGTTAAAATTCTATTTTTTTCTAAATGCATGGAGCCTATAATTTACCAACTCAAAAAACCTCAATTACTAAATATTGAAAATTGAAAACTGAAAATTGAAAACTGCAAGCTAGAACCTTAGCTTGTCTGCGTACTTTCCAAGTATCGGCATTCTCCATATCTTCCCGGCCAAAACATTGGTAATTCCTGATAACGCTAAAATCACTGCTATTATCCAGCCCACAAAAGCTAAAAGCAAACCCAATAAAGGAATCACTCCAAGCACCATCAAGATAACCTCAAAAATAAACAAGACCAACCCTTGCCTTGCATGATGGCCTACAAATTTGTCCTTTCTTTTTAGAAGCAGCGGCACAAAACACAAAATCCAGACATAAGACAAAACACCCAACCCTTTATTAACATCAATCTGTAACTCTTTTGTCTCTTTCGGCATAAAATTTTAATTAAAAATTATATGTTATAAGTTATAACTCACTATTATTATACCATAAAAAACCATACTTTTCACCAGCAACTGTTAATAACCAAAAAGAGCCCAGTGACATACAGAACTCTTCACTTATATTATATATTTTTCTGGACAAACAATCTAATTATTGGTAAGATAATTAAACATTCAAGCATGCCCTTTACTCACCCTTACAAGGAGGGAATCAAAATGGAACAGATAAAAGTGTATCAAGGTGTCTCACACACCTATAGTCCACACACAGTAGAAGGCACGATAAGAATCGTCGAATCCCCAAGGGATGTCTCAAAGGTTGGTAAAGGAGACATCATCGTAATTCCAACTCTTGGAACTGGTCTCCAAGACTTCATAGCGCCTATCATTATCGAGAATGCCGTCGCTGTTGTCGGAATGGTAGGAGGGGCGCTATGTCATATGGCAATCACCATGAGAGAATTAGACAGACCTTGCTTACTTATAGATGATGCCATCAATAAACTAACTGATGGCAAAAGGGCAAGGATAGAAGTAAACACCAGAAAAGAGAGATTTGAAAATGAAGATGAAGAAAAAGACGAAATAAGCCTCGACGAAATCCGCGGAAACTGGCTCAACAAACGTTTCACCATGCTCCTCCTCAAGATACTCGCCTTCAAGGCCTCCAAAGCCAAGGGGCCCAAAGAAGTGCAAAACGCCTCAATATTCGTCTATGAATAATCGTTCTTTCCGTCAAGTTCGCCCTTTACTCACCCCCTAACGGGAGGAAAACATGAGACCGCGTATGAAACCGCATTTTTACGCCCCGCCAGGCGAAGAAAGTGACGAGGTTAGAAGAATTCTCAGTGCTGCAAACATCGACCTCGAAGAAGTTCGAGTCACCCCCACGTGCAACGAATGGCACGCCCCTGTGCTCGTAAACAGAACCGGCGAGTTTCAGGGATTAAGCGAAATTCAATACGCTCTTAATGTTCACCTTAAGAGCGTCGGAGTAAATGATTCATTAGCCATGCCCACAAGGTGCGAAGAAGTAAGCGAGGAGATAGCTTAGATAAATAAGACGAAAACTCTTCGCTACGCTCTCAACAACCAAAAGAGCCCCGCAAACCGCGAGGCTCTCTTTTTTATATTAAAACATTTTCAACAAAACCCTAGTTACGAGTGACTAGTGACTAGTGACTAAACTTTACATCATCCCCATTCCACCAGGCATACCTCCGGGCATTCCAGCCGGCATACCACCACCATCTTCTTTCTTCTCCGGCAAATCCGTAACAACCACCTCGGTAGTTAAAAACATACTGGCAATGCTAGCCGCGTTTTCTAACGCCGAACGAGTTACCTTGGTCGGGTCAATAATTCC
>JABMQE010000142.1 GCA_013203415.1 Candidatus Falkowiibacteriota bacterium
ACGATGCCGGCGCGGGGATGGTCTAAGTTGTTTGACATGGCTTTTACGCCCAGTTCTTTTACGAAAAAACTTCGACCTTTTTTAAAGACGAGTTCGAAGTCTTTTTCTTTGGTTAGGCGGAGTTTTTGTGGTAGCATTGTTGACGAAGCGTACGCACCGCCTTCGCCCCTCGACGCGGCTCGGGGCTACGGCGTTACGTCCGCTATTAGGTCCGCTATTAAACACTTAGCTTTTTGCGGCCTTTGGTTTTGCGGCGTTTTATAACGTTGCGGCCGTTTTTGTCTGACATGCGGGCACGAAAGCCATGGGTTTTGGCTCTTTTTCTATTTTTTGGTTGATAGGTTCTTTTTGGCATATGTTTTTATTTAGTATTTACTATTTATTATTTACTATTCAGTTTTTGGTATAGATGCCACTATAGTGGCATCGTCGATGCCATCATGATGGCATCTATGCCCATTTCATTGGCGGTCATGTTATAAAATTATTTTTTAACGACGATGGTCTCAGCTATCATATCGTGAAGCCCCTGCCTCTTTTCAGTAAACGCAATCATGATAAATCCTATGTAAAGAATCAAGAACGACAATATTTTCGCGAAATGTCTTCCTGTGGCTCTACCAAAAGAAACTCTGTTGCCGTCCATGTCGGTTACTTTGATTCCTAAAGCCATTTTTCCAAGAGTTCCTTGCGTTGATGAACTCTCCATTATGGCAAAATATAACCACGCCGCTATGACACCTATAATACCGCCTAAAACACCACCCATGTCTCGAAATGCGGAAATATCTTCTGCCCCACCTACTACCAAGACAATGCCCAGAACAAAACCGAAGATGTAACCAATAATAAACCCTCCGACTGCTGTGATGATCGTATCAATGATAAAAGCAACAAATCTTTTCCAAAATCCAGCATATTCAAAATCTATCCCGAGTTCCTTCTTTATAAGATTCACAATTCTCTCTTCCGCGTAGTGTATCTGCCAATCTTCTTTTAAATAGTCACTCTTCTTAATCCTTTCTGTTGTTTTGTCTATGATTTCAGGGATTGTTTTGCTTGGATTACCTTTGACCCATGTTATTACCTGATTGAAAATTTTTTCTTCTGTTTTATTTAACATATAATTGCACACTAAAGCGTGGTAATAGTTTTTATACTAGTGTCGTGGCGTCACCCGTCTCTTTAAAGCGCATAAGGCGGACGCCTTGGGTGGCGTGGCGGTTTGACCACGATACGGGTTTAACAACTCGCTATCGATAATTTAAAAAAGGAAGGGCTATTTTATCACCTTTTTAACACCATTTCTTTTTTTTGAGGTTATTATAAACCCGTGTTTAATTAAAAGGCCAAAAAAATTACTATTAAAAAATTCTGCTCCTTTGTGTTCAGTTTTAATTGCAGAGTGCAAAGCCTTTAACGCTGGATTATCCCTATCTATAACAACAACTCTGGACAACCTCTTGTTGTCGCCGCCTAGCTTTTTCTTAATAACATTTGCCAAATATTTTAAATCTTTTAAGTTATCTTTCTTTAACCAATCTGCTGATGCGACTATATCCCATTTGTCAGCGGCATCTTCCCTTAAAAAAACCGCAAACAATTCAAAATCGCCTTTTTTCTTAGAAATGTCTTTTTCGATATCAATAAATTTTTCAAAAAACTCTTTCATAATTGTCTTAATAAAATTTTAGTGGCGTCAATCATTAATTGCGTATCGTGTTCTGTGATTTCACCTATTGGGTTGTATCTGCTTTCTGGGTCCCATTGCGCAACTATCGACCACTCAGCAAAATACTGGTCTTTAATTTTGTCTTCTTTGCCAGTGAGAGTTAATAAAATATCTAAATTGTGGGTTTTAAAACTTTTATAATCTTCACTGTTGGGCGGGTATTTACTCCAATTTAATCTTTTGCATATCTGGCGTTTTAGCCCCAATTCAACTGCGTACCCGCATATGTAAACTGCGCCATCACAACGTCCTTCCTTGAAAAGAACTTCAGCATCTTTGAGTCGAGCTCGAGCAATTTTTGTTATATCATCTTTTAGCATGTTCTTTTCAAAATATATACTTGCACAATTCAGTGTTTAAATTAAAAAAGAAGGTTTTCTTCTTTTGTAAATATAGCAAGAATTGAGCTTGATTGCAACTATTGACAAAATACTATTTATAGTATATACTTTAGAATCTGATAATAGCTATCAGATGCTTGCCAATCGCTCAAGTCCACCGCAAAGGAGGTTGTTATGCTCGACTTAAGGCGAGAAAGGGAGGGTTTTTTCTCCCGAATCACTGACAACAGAATTGCAAGAATTGTCGGCGGCATCGTTGTGGTTCTTGCGCTGATTGTTCTGGCAATAGCTGGATTCGGCTTTCTCACTTCTCTGGGTCTCGTTATACTCCTGGGAATCATCATCGTCTTTGGTTCTTTGGGAAGGCTGGCCACTTCGATTGTGGTCGCGGGCCTATTCGCTATACTTCATGGCGATATAGTAGGCCTCCTGGGCACATGGGACTCTCTTGAAAGGACGGCGGTCTTTCTGGTCCGCCTACACGCCTTGGGATTCTTTAAGGTGACTCTGTTGGTCTTCCTGCTTGCTCATACCCTCTCCTTCCTCACGGGATCTATTCGCATCTTCAATGTGAGCTCGAAGAGCACCTTGAAGGCAGAGGAGAAGAGCGAGGACGAGTAGCTGGTACAGGAGGGATGCACAACAGCCAAAAATTATGAGAGGGAACTATCCTGCAGTTTCCTCTCTTTTCTTTAAATTAAATCTATTTTACATTTAGTATTCCTATAATTGGACATTTTACCCCTAAAATTAGGTGAATTTACCAAGTCTAATTAAATCTATTTTACATTTAGTATTCAAAAACCGAGGGTTTTGCCCTCGGTTTTGGTTTGAATTTTTCAGTAGTCTATACTAATGTCGCGCTGGCGACGGCGTCGCCGGCTTCTTTAAAGCGCATGAGGCGGACGCCTTGGGTGGCGCGGCCTAAGGAGGGGATTGATTTTAATGGCAGGCGGATTACTTGGCCTTTGTTGGAGATGATAATCATGTCTTTGGTTTCGCCTTCTTCGTTTGGCTTGACCATTGCATCATCAATGATATAGGCAGTGACTATTTTTCCGGTCTTGGGGGTAACACGGCAGGTTTTAATTCCAGAACCGCCGCGGCCTTGGACTTTATATTGACCTATTCTGGTCTTTTTGCCAAGTCCATTTTCCATGATGACAAAAATCTGAGCGGTTTTCTGGTCTTCTTTTGAAACAATCTGCATACCAACAACTTCGTCATCATCGCGCAGGCGAATACCTCTAACACCGGAAGCGCCGCGGCCCATGGCGCGGATATTTTTTTCTTCGAAGCGGATGGCTTGGCCGCCGCCGCTTATTAAAAAGATGTCGTCGGAGCCTTTAGAGGCGCGAACCCATTCTAAGCGGTCTTCGCCTTTTAATTTTATGGCGATAAGGCCGGAGTTGCGGACTTTATCAAAAGCATTAATATCAACCTTCTTGATTATGCCGTGGGCAGTAACCATAACAAGATATTTTTGGGATTTTAGTTCGGCTAAAGGAAGAACAGCAGAGACCTTTTCTTCAGAAGTTATCTGGAGGAAGTTAACTAGGGCCTGGCCTTTGGCTGTTCTGGAAGCAACAGGAATATCATAGGCCTTAAGCTGGAACACGCGGCCGCGGGTGGTAAAAAATAGGAGGTCGCAATGGGTAGTAGTAGAAAAGAAGCTTTCAACAATGTCTTCTTCTTTAGTAGTTAAACCAATTATGCCTTTGCCGCCTCGGCTTTGAGTTTTAAAAGTATCTGGGGAAAGACGTTTGATATAACCGTCGCGCGTAAGCATAACAATGGTTGGTTCGTTGGGGATTAAATCTTCCTGGGAAAATTTGTCTATGCTTCCTTTGATTATTTTAGTCCGGCGCTCATCGCCGTATTTTTCTTTGATAGCTAAAACTTCTTTTTTGATAACGCCTAAAATTCTTTTTGGACTGGCTAATAAAGCCTCTAACTCTTTGATAAGGGCGCGTTTTTCTTTAAGTTCGTTTTCTATTTTCTGGCGTTCTAGGTTAGCAAGTTGGTGCAGGCGCATTTCTAAAATAGCATCGGTCTGGATAGGGGTAAATTTGTATTTTTTTATTAAAGCAATTTTGGCCGCTTCTTTGTCTTGGGACTTTTTTATGAGTTTGATTATGGCATCAATATTGTCGATGGCTTTTTTAAGACCTTCTAAAATATGGGCCCGGTCTTTGGCTTTTTTAAGTTCGTATTGGGTTCTGCGGGTGACAACATTAATACGATGTTTTATAAACTCTTCTAAAATGTTTTTTAAAGTAAGAACTTTGGGCTGGATGCCATCGATAAGGGCAAGGGTATTAACATGAAAAGTTTCCTGGAATTGGGTTAGGGTAAAAAGACGGTTTAATATTTTTTGGGGATAGGTATCTTTTTTAAGTTCGATAACAACGCGGACGCCTTCTTTGTTAGATTCGTCACGAAGGTCTTTGATGCCTTCGATTTTTTTATCTTTAACTAAGTCGGCAATTTTTTCTAAGACGCTGGCTTTATTAACCTGGTAGGGGACTTCGGAAACAATGATATTGTAGGAGCCGCCTTTGGCCTCGACAATTTCGGTTTTGGCGCGCATAACAATAGAGCCCTTGCCAGTAGCATAGGCCTGTTTGATTTCACTTATGTTATAGATGATGCCGCCGGTTGGAAAGTCGGGTCCTTTTATAAATTCCATTAGATCATCAACTTCGGCTTTAGGATTATCTATTGTATGGCAAACAGCATCGGCAACTTCGGTTAAGTTGTGAGGGGGAATGTTAGTAGCCATACCAACAGCGATGCCAAGGGAGCCGTTTAGAAGAAGGTTTGGCATTCTGGCAGGCATGACTACGGGTTCTTGATGCGAGCCGTCGTAGTTAGGACGGAAATCAACAGTATCTTTTTCAATATCATATAATAATTCTTCGGCTTGGGGCCTTAATTTGGACTCGGTGTATCGCATAGCAGCCGCGCTATCACCATCCATAGAACCAAAGTTACCTTGGCCATGGACGAGGGGGTAACGCATGGCAAAATCCTGGGCCATGCGGACCAAGGATTCGTAGACAGCAAGATCGCCATGAGGATGATATTTACCCAAAACTTCACCAACAACAGTGGCGGATTTTCTAAACTTAGCATGGGAAGTTAAACCTAATTTCCACATAGCATAAAGTATGCGGCGATGAACCGGTTTTAAACCATCGCGGACATCGGGTAAGGCGCGGGAGACAATAACGCTCATGGCATAATCGAGATAGGAAGTTTGCATTTCGTCTACAAGAGAGGCGAGAGCAAGCTTTTCTTGGGGCTCTTTAGGGCTATCTTTTTCTGGCTCGGCCTTAACCTCCTCTTTAGCATTTTTTGGATCTAGGGGCTGCTCGGGGTCGCTTGCTTTTTCTTTCGGGTTTTTCTGAGCTTTTGCTGGTTTCTTGGGTTTTGAGTTTTTGATTGGTTTTTTATTCATAGGTTAAGATATTGATTTGCGGATGTTTCAAAGTATTAATACTGATTTGGTGTTTCCGGCTCTGGCTCTAGAAGTTCCTGATTATCATTAGTAGAGGTGGCTTGGGTAGAGGTGGCTTCGTTGTCTTGTTCTGGGTTTGAAAAAACTTTTTGTTCTTTTAGGTTTTCTAGGCGCTGACCCAAATCCTTAAGAGCATTGTTTATTTGCTGGCCAGCCGAGTCCTGATCTTGAACTTCGCTTTTTTCGTTAATGCGGGAAAAATTATATCTTAGGGCGGCAAGCCAGACAGCAAAAATAACTACAAGGATAATAATAATGGGGATTATAAATTTTTTCTGGGAGTGCTTTTTTGGAGATGATTCGGAATCTTGTTTTTTATTGATGGCGTCTAGAGACATGAATCTATATTATTTTTAATTTTTTTCTTGTTCTTCAACTTTCTTTTTGATTTTTGGGCCGAGCTTGCCGCTTTTAGCAATTTGGGCATAGGTGTCGGCTAATCTGCCGTCGAGAGCTTCCTCTAAAAAATCCATAAATTTTCTTTCGTGAGCGCGCAGGTCTCCGCCCTCATCTTGCAGGCGATCCCAGAAATTGGTGGCTATAACAGATGGCCTGGGAAATGCTTTTTTTCCTGAAGAAGAGAGAGAGCTTCCCCAATCAGCGGCCTTAAGCATACTTCTTTCTTCGTCGGTTAAGCCCTGCAAATAGGTTTTGAAATCGTGGTAATTTGAAAAAACTACTTCATCACCAACTAATGATTTTCCTTCACCTTTTTTAAGATTCTCTATAGATATATATTTAAAATTGATTTTCCCAGCCTGGAGTGGTTCGAGTTTAATGTCATTTATAAGAGCCCAATACAAAGGGTCAAATTCTTTTTTTATTTCTTCCTCGTAAGCCACCTCGAAGTCCATTAGCTTTTCGGGTCTTTCGGCAACGACTTGTTCTTGGGCCTCTGATAGTTCTTTGAAGGCAGCGCCTATTCCTTTTGTTCTATCGGGATGTAACAAGAGGGAAAGCCGCCTAAATTTAGCTTTTAAGCTCTCTTGTTTTTCAGGTTCTTTGGCTTCGGGGTTACTTCGCGGGGTTTCTCCTCTCATAAAATTATTTGTTTAAGGATTAAGAATAAAGTATTTTGTCTCTTCTTGAGGCAGATCCTTTTTTGTAATTTTGAGTTTGTCTAATTTTTCTTTTTCGCAAGAGCCGATTTCTTTACAGAAGTTATCGACTGAATCTAATTTTTCTTTAAGCCCGGGCAAAGCGTAGTGCATGGGGATGACGATGCGCGGCTCGATTTGGCTTATTAAGTCGGTGGCTTTTTTGGCGTCGATAACAGAGTTGCCGCCAACAGGAAGCAATAGAACATCAATGCCATTAAGATCTTCCAGCTCTTTTTCGCTTAAGGCGCGATTAAGAGAGCCCAAGTGGCCGATGGATATTTGCTCGCTTTCTATATGATAGATTAAGCTGGCATTATCTTTTAAGGGGATAGCATAAACAAAAATTCCCCCTACTTCGTATTCGCCAGGGGAATCGATTCTAAAAATTTCTTCGGTTATGGGTTTTACCTCTTTAGCATCGGAGCTAGGGTCGGTTAAAGCAACAATATCGGCTTTGGGAGCATTAAGTTTAAGACCGGTTTCTTTAGGATCAAAAGGATCGATAATTAAAGTGTTTTTTTCGGATTGGATTTTGAAGCAGTTTTGGCCAGACCATGAAATATACATATAGGGTTATTTTTATGAGTTCTGTTGAGCACAAATGGCACAAAGAGACACAAAGTTATTAGTTAGAGTGGTTAGAGTAGTTATTGATATTGGTCAAAATAAAAAAATAAGGCAGTTGTTGCTATCCTTATTTTATCATATTTTGAGGGGAGATGCAAGGAGAAAATCATTGGACATTGACCCTTCGACCCTGCTCAGGACGGGCCATAGATCATTGACTATTAAGCTTGGGTTTTGGGGTTAAACTTCGGGGCCTAGAGGGTCTGGGGGCGGGGTTTTTTTGGGGTCGCTTATTTCGGAAATTTTTTTGTCAACCAGCTTTCCGGCTTCTTTTTTCTGGCCTGTTCCTTTAAGCCAATCTACGGTTTTGCCAAAGGCCTTTCTAGCAAAACTATCGGCCATTTGGGTTTGGCCAAGGCGTTCAAAGGTTTGGGCTTTTTGTTCCATCTTAGCGATGTCTTCTGGTTTTTCCGAGGGAGCAGCTTCGATGGATTTTGAGGTTCGGAATTTTTCGAGCCCGCTTTCGCCGCCGATTAAAAAGACATCGGCTTCCTCTTCTGACATTTTTCTTAGGGCTTTGGATTCTTCCAGGAAAGACCGTTTTTGGGCGGAAGCGGATTTGGAGCTAAATTCGGTATCGCCGCCTTTTCTAATTTCTTCGAAAGCTTGGAGGGCTTGCCTTTCGTTCATTTTTCTTAGCTTGCCATCAGGAGTAAAGTAATTGGAATATTTTTTGGCCAGGGTTTTTGTGACTTCTCCGCGACCGAGGGCAGATTTTAGGCCGGGCTTGTCTGTTAGGGTGTGGCCGATGGCTTTGGTGAGTTTTGTTCTATCGACACGGGATAGTTTGCCGGTTGAGGCTTTCATATTGTTATTTGTTATTTGTTATTCTTTATTTAATATAACATATAAAAATTTGAGATTCAAGGCGGAATTGACAATTTAGCTCCTCTGATTTAAAATAATTAAAAAGAATCAAACACTTGCACTTGCAAATAAGATAAAGATGTGTTAGGATATAGTTAATCTAAAAACTCCTCCTAAATCCTATTTTGGCGAATAGGATGAAGGAGCTAATTACTAATAAGGCCAATTTTTTTATTAAGATACGAAAAATGCGAAAAGATGCGAAACTGCGAAAATGCGAAAGGAATTTATTATGAAGGCAACAACAATAAAAAGCGATAAAAAGTCAAAAGAGATGGAGAAGCTTTTGGCGATGGAAAAAACCAAACCAGTACCAAAGATTGGTGATTTAATAACTGGCAAGATTATTAGTGTGGGGAAAAACGAAGTGCTTTTGGATATTGACGGGCTAACTACAGGAGTAGTGCGGGGCTACGAAAGGTATGATGAGAGCGGGGAGTATTCTAATTTAACCATTAGCGACGAGGTGAGCGCGACAGTGATTGATTTGGAAAATGAAAAAGGACAAATTGAACTTTCTTTTAGACATGCGGGCCATATTAAGGCCTGGGAAAAATTAAAAAATCTTTTAGACGAAGAAATAATTGTTGAGGTTGAGGTAACAGATGCCAACAAAGGAGGACTGATGGTAAAGCTTGGAAATATTGCGGGATTTTTACCAGTATCACAACTAACACCAGAGCATTACCCAAGAGTTGAGGGCGGCAACAAGAATAAAATCTTAGAAAAGCTAAGGAGTTTTGCTGGTAAAAAAATTAGAGTAAAAGTAATCGCGGCAGAAGAGGAGGAAGAGAAATTAATTGTGAGTGAAAAAGAAACTTTGAAAGAAGAACAGGAAAAAGTGATTTCCAAATACAAGGTAGGGGATACGGTTGAAGGAAAAGTTTCGGGAGTGGTAGATTTTGGCGCGTTTATAGAGTTTGATGACGGGCTTGAGGGCTTGGTGCATATTTCGGAATTGGCTTGGCAAAGAATTGACGACCCAAGAGATGTTATAAAAGTAGGAGAAAAAGTAAAAGCGGAAATTATTGATATTGATAATTCTAAAATTTCTTTATCGATTAAGAAGTTGCTTGTAGATCCATGGAAAGAAGTGGTAAAGAAATATAAGCTGGGCCAGATTGTTGAAGGAACGGTTCTTAAAATAAATCCTTTTGGCTTGTTTGTGCAATTGGATGATGCTATACATGGGCTGGCACATATTTCGGAATTGGCAACACGGCCGATTTCTAATGTGAGCGAGGTGGCAAAGATAGGAGATAAATTAAAGTTTAAGGTGATTTCTGTTGAGCCGGAAGACCATAGATTAGGATTAAGCATAAAGGCGATGGGGGAGGGCAAGGGGAAGATGATGGAAAGCGGGGAAGATAACGAAAAGTCAAAAGTCAAAAGTCAAAAACCTAAAGTTGAGTCAAAAGTTAAAAGTAATGAGGATGATAATGTGGGCAGTGAAGTAGATAAGAAAAAGGGAGCGGACAAATAATTAATAATTGATATTTGATAAATGGAAAGCCGGCTTTAGGAAAAGCTGGTTTTCTTGCGAAAATGGTTTTTTGTGCTATAATAGATACATAAATAATAACCTATACTTATGAAAAATATCTTCAAAAACTTTATAATCTTTTTTGTTATTTTTGTTTTGATTGCGGGAGTTTTTAGTATTTATAACTCGCCAACAAGGAAAGCGGAAAATGTAAGTTTGGATGTTATGGTCGAAAAAATTCAAAAAGGCGAGGTGGAAAAAATTGAGATTGAAGGCGAGAAGATCGTAGCTTTTTTAGGAAACGAGGAGATGAATATATCTTATAAAGAGCCAGGGCAATCTTTAACAGAAGTTTTGACTGATTACGGGCTTAGGGCAGATGAACTTAAAAATATAAAAATTGACATAAAAACAACAACAGGATTTGGTTTTTGGTTTGGGTCTTTGGCTCCGTTTTTAATTCCTTTGGTTATAATTGTGGTTTTTATTCTTTTTATGGCAAGAGGAATCCAAGGATCAAATAACAGGGCAATGATGTTCGGGCAGAGCACTGCTAGAGAAATAAACAACAAAAAAGAGAAGGGAAAAAGGAAAAAAAGAACCACGACTTTTAAGAATGTGGCAGGAGTGAAGGAAGCAAAGGAAGAGCTTTTAGAGATTGTTGATTTTTTAAGATTTCCAAAAAAGTTTTTGGATATGGGGGCGAAAATTCCTAAAGGGGTTTTGCTTTTGGGCCCGCCAGGATGCGGAAAGACGCTTTTGGCAAGAGCAGTGGCCGGAGAAGCGAATGTTCCGTTTTTTCATATTTCGGGATCGGAGTTTGTGGAGATGTTTGTCGGGGTTGGGGCGAGCAGGGTACGGGACCTTTTTAGTAAAGCAAAGAAGAGCGCGCCGGCGATTGTTTTTATTGATGAGATTGACGCGGTGGGCAGACAAAGGGGAGCGGGATTGGGCGGAAGCCATGACGAAAGAGAGCAGACATTAAACCAGATTTTGGTAGAGATGGATGGATTTGATATTAATACTAATGTAATTGTGGTGGCGGCAACAAACAGGCCGGATGTTTTAGACCCAGCGCTTCTTAGGCCGGGTAGGTTTGACAGGAGGGTGGTTTTGGATGTGCCGGATATTAATGACAGGGAAGAGATTTTGAAAATCCACGCCAAAGGCAAGCCATTGGTAAAAGGAACTTCTTTAAGGGCGGTGGCAGAAAGAACGCCCGGGTTTAGCGGGGCGGATTTGGAAAATCTTTTGAACGAGGCGGCAATTTTAACAGTGCGAAGAGATAAGAAACAGGTTGGAATGCAGGAAATTTTAGAAAGTGTTGAGAAGGTAATTTTGGGGCCGGAACGCAAAAGCCATATTTTGAATAAAAAAGAAAAAGAGATAACAGCTTATCATGAAGCAGGCCACGCAGTGGTAGCTCATTTTTTACCAAACTGCGACCCGATAAGAAAGATCTCTATAATTTCCAGGGGGCAAGCGGCTGGTTTTACCTTAAAGTTGCCAGACGAAGACAAAAAATTGCACACCAAGTCGGAATTTACAGATGATATTTCTTCGCTTTTAGGCGGCTGGGTAACAGAGAAAGAAATTTTTGGAGAGGTGACGACTGGAGCAACATCGGACCTTAAAAAGGCGACGGAGCTGGCCAGAAAATTGGTAACGCAGTATGGGATGAGCGAGCTTGGACCGCAGACATTTGGGGATAAAGACGAGTTGGTGTTTTTGGGCAGAGAAATTCATGACCAAAGAAATTACAGCGAGAAAATAGCAGAACAAATTGATAAGGAGGTGGCAAGATTTATTGGAGAAGCGAGAAGGAAGGCAGAGGAGGTTGTTGAGAAACAAAAAGCCAAAGTTAAATTGGTGGCGGAAACGCTGCTGGAGAAGGAAACGCTGGAACGTGAATCGTTTGAGAAACTCGTGAAGTGAGAGATGACAAAATCATGTCCTGCAAATAAATATGCGAAGATGGAAGATGGAAGATGGAAAATAGAGTTGTGAATAAACGAAATGGATGATCAATAAAATTCTATCCCACTAACAAACATACGAAGATAGAGGATAGAGAATGGAAGATGGATTTTTTTATTTATTAACTTTGTTCTAAATTATGATAGTTGATGTGGAGGATATAAGGGCATATCGAAATGCCAAGAAATTGATGGTGTTGGTTCATAAAAAAATTATACTCTTACTGCCCCCTGAAGAGAGGTTTGGTTTAGCCGACCACATGAGAAGATCCTCTAAAGCAGTGTGCAGGGATATTGCTGAGGGGTGGGCTTGTAAAATGTCTATAAAAGAGTTAAAAAATTGTTTGAAGCAAGCCATAAGAGAAGTTGCAGAAATGGTGGAGTGTTTTAAGGAGTGTAAGGAGTTGGATTATTTAAAAAGTGAGACCAGCGATTGGTTTATAGAAAAATATAAATTAGTAACAAAGCAGCTAACTAATTTAAGAAAAAACTGGCGAGATTTTAGTAAAGATTAATTTACTTTCTGTTTTCTATCTTCTATTTTCTATCTTCGCAAGGATTATCAAAAAAATTAGAAAACCAGGATGGCCTTTTATAACTTCTAATAATAATTAACATAACCATCAACGCCCATGCAATTGCCGGCATTATATAGACCAATACTACGACGCGCGTTAAGCATCGTTTGGCGCCACAAATTTCTTTGGTTTTTTGGATTTTTTGCAGCGCTTTTAGGCGGGAGCGGAGAGATTGATATTTTGTTCGGAGGTTCTGCGAATATCAACTGGGGACAGAATTTTACTAGTGTTTTTGGCCAGATATTTAAGAATAAGGAGGCGGGAGAGTTTTTTAGCGATTTGGGAATACGTTTGGCGCAAGTGCCGGCAACAGGAATTTTAATTTTTGTACTTTTTATCCTTGGGCTTGTTGTTCTTATTTGGCTGTTTATTATTTCCCAGATAGCTTTGATTGATAGTACGGCGAGATTGGGATCGGGAGGAGAGACAGGTTCGAAAATAAGACAACAGGCAGGGAAAAAATATTTTTGGAAAATTTTTGGAGTTAATGTTATTAATAAATTGGTAATTTACGGGTTGCTGTTTTTGATGAGCTTGCCGTTCCTGTTAAAACTGTACGAGGGCAAGAGCGGGGGGATAGAAATTTTGCTGGCGATTATTTCGTTTATTGTTTTGGTGCCTTTGGCAATTATTTTTTCTTTTGTAATGCGTTATGCGAGCTGTTTTGTAATTTTGAATCAGGAAAAAGTTTTTGAGGCAATAAGAAAAGGAGTGGGTTTGTTTTTTAGGAACTGGTTGATTAGTATTGAGATGGCGATTTTGTTTTTTGGGTTGAATATTCTGATTGGTTTGGGGATGACGGGTGTGGTTTTGGTTGCTTCGATGCCTTTTATGGCGGCAGGAGAATTTTTTATAAACACGGGGTCGGCTTTTGGGTCGTGGATAACAATGGTTTTGAGCTTGGTGGTGATTTTGGGAATTTTGGCAGTGTTCGGAGCATTTTTTGTAGCTTTTACTTACTCTGGATGGACGCTTTTATTTTTAGAGCTTACGAGCGGCAGTAAAAAACACAGTCGATTGGTAAGGTGGGTAGCGGGGGTTGTTAATAAATGAGGTGGTTAATAGTTTTTTGAGTGCGCATTTTAATAAAATAATGTTGATAAGGTTAATAAATAGTGTTGATAAGGCTAATAAAATTGTTAATAAAGTTAATGATAAACTGGTGGTTAAGGTGGGGAAATGAAGGGAGAAATACACAGGAACAATCTCAAATTTTTAGAGGTTGTTTTTTATTAAAGTTTGATTAACAACCTAACCAAGAACTTTTACTCACCTTATTAACTTTATAATTATTTTTTAGGGTTTAATTAACTTAAAATCCACTTGTTTGTCAACAAAAAAGCAAGGGATTTGCAGGATAGGGACAAGTTTATACACTGGTTATACACTTTGATAGGAAAACTAGGGGTTTACAGAAGAAAAATGGTATTATAGTATAAGGTAATCCACAGTACTACTACCACTACTATATTTATATATATAATAACGTATTATTATTAACAGTATAGCAAATTTGAGATGGGGTTATACGTTGTTGCTTAAACTTTTAATTATAAATTTATGAAGTTTTCTTGCCTTAAAGAGAATTTGAATAAGGGGCTTAAGATAGTTAGCCGAGTGGCGAGCGGTAATACAAGTTTGCCGATATTGAATAATGTTTTATTGGAGGCAAAAAATGAAACTTTAAGCCTGGTGACAACAAATCTGGAAATTGGGGTTCAGTCGTTAATTAGAGGGAAAATCGAGGAGGAGGGGAAAGTTACCGTGCCAGCGTCTCTTTTAGCGAACTATATTAGTTTTTTGCCTAACAAGCAGGTTAATGTGGTAGTAGAGGGGTCTACCTTAGTAGTTTCTTGTGAGAGGCAAAAAACCAAGATAAAGGGTATAGAAGCGACGGATTTTCCAATTATTCCAAAAATAGAGAAGAATAAGGGATTTGTTTGTAAAAAAAGTGATTTAAGCCGGGCGATTGGGCAGGTTTTGTTTACAGTGGTGCCGAACGAGACAAGGCCGGAGATTAGCGGGGGTCTTTTGGCTTTTGGGGCTTTGAACGGCGGAAGCAAGCCAGAAGACAAGAACAAGCTCTTTTTGGTGGGAACGGATAGTTATAGATTAGCAGAGAAAAAGATTGATTTTAAGGTTTTGGCAGAAAAGGATAAAGAGTCCATGATTGGTGATAAGGTGGTTGTGCCTCATAGCTCCCTGCAGGAGCTTCTTAGGATTTTGGATCATGAGGAGGATGAGGAAGTGAGAATATATGTGAGCGAGAACCAGATTATGTTTTCGACTGGGGACAGCGAGCTGGTTTCGAGGGTGGTTTCTGGCCAATATCCGGACTATAAGCAGATAATACCAACAGATTTTAAGACAAAGGCCAAGGTTAATGTGAGCGAGGTTCTAACAGCAGTAAAAACAGCAAGTTTATTTAGCCAGAGCGGTATGAATGATGTTAGTTTGAGTTTAAAGCCGGGGAAGGGCGTTACAGTGTCTTCAGTGAACACGCAAACAGGAGAGAGCACGAGTGATATAAAAGCAGAAATAGAAGGGGAAGAGAATGGGATTGTGTTTAACTATAGATATGTTTTAGATGGTTTGAATGCTTTGGGCGGGGAAGAGGCAATAATCGAGGTAGTTGATAATGCAAGTCCGGCAGTGCTGCATTTGGCTGATGGCAGTGACTATTTATATATAATAATGCCGATAAAGCAGTAGACGTTTTTTGTTATACGTTATACGTTATACGTTATACGTTATATGTTTGTTTTTTATTGTTTTTTACTAATATTAGGAGGATTTGATGGCATTTCAAAAAATTGGGGCAATATTACCTAAAAACATAAAGAGAACTGGGATTTCTAGGCAAGTTCAGGCGAGTATGGTTTGTGGGGCTGTTGATAAGGAAATGGTGAGGATTTTTGGGGAGGAATTAGGAAATCAGGTTAAGGCCTTGTATTTGAAGAATAATGTGCTAACATTAGCTGTTTTGAGTTCGGTGTTGGCGCAAGAAATAAGGTTTAGAGAGCCAGAGATACTGGCTTTTTTGAATAATAAATTTGGGGAAGGGGCTGTGGAAAAGGTGAGGTATTTGATGTAGTTAGGTGTAGTTATTAGTTAGAGTGGTTAGAGGAGTTATTGGTTAATAGTTGGCTATTATTAGCTATTTTTGCACATTTATGGGGAGGGACGAGATATGAAGGCACCGCCGAATTATTGGTTTTCTTGGGTGTTTGTGTGGGTGGTTTTGATGGTTGTGGTTGGTTGCTTTATCGGGGGGTTGCCTCGGGTTTGGCAGGTTATTATGGCCAATTTAGTGGTTTTTGATGGAATATTAGCGCTAATAACCATGTATATTGGCTATCTTATTGTTCACTGGGGTGAGGAGGAGTGAGGAGCGTAGATTTTGCGCTCCTCTTTTATTATATGCGAAACTACGAAAGTAATGCGAAACTACGAAAATGCGAAAAATTGGCTAATGTTAGGATAAATTTACATAACATATAACATATAATATGCAACAGATTTTTTTTGCTAATATTAGTATGTTGTTATCCTTGACCCCGCACCAGAGCTCTTTTTTGTTATTCGCTCGGTGCGGGGCGAGACTTGGATATTTTAATGGTTTTTTGACACCATTATTTTTGATTGGCTAATATTAGTATGTTGTTATCCTTGACAAGATTGGATTGATGTGCTATAATGGAATATATCAAGAATGATTCTTTGAAAACTTTAATACTTTGGAGAGAGCCCGCCTTCGTCCAGCCCAGCTGGACTTCGGTGGATAAATATAAATAGTATAATTTTAGTATTTAATTATACTATAAGTGGACTCTCTTCATGCAAGACGAGTCCTTTTTGTTGTATAAGCCATGAGAATTAGGTAGGAGACCTTGCCTATGCAAGGGACTCCTCATAAAAGAGGAGAGAGTCCCCCTACGCTCCTTCGGAGCTTCGGGGGATAGTTCTACACTTGTCTGCTAAATCCTTTATAGGGTTGTGCGGATTAAAGTGAAAAGTGTTTAAGGATTGCTAAGAGTTTTTACTCTTTATGTTAATTCTTAAACATCCATTCTTCTACCTTATTCTCGTGGGTTGTGCAAGTTCGTTTCAAGTTGGTTTTTCATCTACAACGCCCTTTGGGTGAGGAGGTTGACATGTTGTTTATTACTTGGAGTGGTTTGTTTGGTTTTTGTTCGGCCTCCTTTGCGGGCGGGGTGACTGTGCTCGTAAAAAGGAATGCCAGTTTTATTTGGTGTTCCTGGAGGACGATGGCCTGGTTCGGGGGGTGGTTAGTTGTCTGCGCTCTGCTATCGGATTTATTTTGGTAGCACTGTGCTGTGCTCCCTTTCGAGGGGAAGGCGTTAGCATCGGTGCTGACGCCTTCCCCACTTTTCCAAATTAATAATCAAGTAGATTGTTGGTTTAGAAAAGACCACGTTCTTTTCCATTTACGCCCTATTTAGTTTTAGTAGACCCTGAAAAAAAAGGGGATCGCACGGGGCAAACGGCGCTTAACTTGCGATGGGTTTCGGGAGATATTCTTTCGGAACCTGAACAGAAAGCGCCACGGAGGATTTTGAAATGAAATGTACTCTTTGTGGGAAGACCGAGGGGACCGGGGTTCAGCTTAATGGTCTCCCCGAGAACCCGGAGCTTTGTCGGGGGTGCGCTATTGGCCTGATTAAAGCCGTAGCGCAGGGGATTGAGCTCCCGATTTCAATCGGGGATTATAAGCTCAAGGTTTCCTGGGTCGGCCCGCCGCCCCAGGGCCCATCAAACAACTTCAACCCCGCGCCTTCGATTGGCGAAGGCGCGGAAAAGTGGAAAAGTCGGGATAACTTCTGATTTTTCCACGAGTAGTTTCGGGAAGGTGCTAGTCAGTACGATTGACTAACACCTTCCCCACTTTTCCAAATTAATCATGTGAATGGTTGATTTGGAAAAGGAATGTTCATTTAAAACGGTGACGCCGACCGATGACGGGCGAGTTCTGCAATATTTTGCAGGAGGCAGGTTGACGCCGGACCTTAACACGGGCGAGCCATAATTTCATGCCTTGAAAGGAGGTGAAATACATGGCAAAGAGTGTTCGGGTCGGAAAAATCGACCTGGATACTTGCGGAGCCACTTTTCTTCTTGGCATCAGCCGAGAAGAAAAGGTGGTGGTTGTCCGCGGCGAGGCTGCTTCCAGCGACCTTAATGATGGAGAGGTAATCTGCATCGAGGTTGGAGGGAGCGGTCAGATGGCCTTGAACAATTGGGACCATCATGCCGAGGACGGGCCCAAGCACTCCGCCACGTCCCAAGTGGGATATTGTCTTGCAAAGCCAGAGTGTTTTTGCGGGGCTTTTCACTGGGGAATCGTGGAGGAGGAGGACCTTCGGAACACCTGCGAAGCAAAGTGGGTGTCAGGAGGTTCTTACGAGGTGGCCAGCTTGATTGGTTATATCAATCTGTTGGACACCAAGGGGCCGGAAGCCATCCGTCAGCAGACAGGAGGGGATGTTTTATTTCCCACCCTGTCTGATGTCTTCGCTGGGATGCTCTTAACCGAGCGCGACCCAGTGGAGCAGCTCCACAAGGGCGTTGAGCTCTTGAGAGACGTGCTTGCTACGGGACAAAACCCGTGGGGCACGATCTCGGGGTTTGACTCCTATGCTTTGGCCAAAGCCGGGAACAATCGGCGGGTAGCTGAAGCAGTGGAGCAAGCGGAATGGCAGACCACCGCCAGCGGACTTAAGTTGGCCCACTTGGAAACTGACTTCTTCGGAGCGCCTGGAGCGCTTTATGGAGTCGGGGCCAAGGTTGTGGTGGCGTATAGCCCCCACTTCGGGTCGGCACGAGTGCCGAAGTTCACCGTCGCTGGAAACGGCGTTCGGGTGGACGCGGTGCTCGCCGAGCTTAACGCTCGGGAGTCCGGATGGGGCGGGCCTCCAACCGGAACGATTATCGGTTCTCCTCGCGATGGGTCAACTCTGACCTTGAGCGTGGTGGTCGATATCGTCCGGAAGGGGCTCTAAACCTTCTGGCGGCCTCCGTAAAAGGACCCGGCACCGAGGGTTGATATCGGGCAGCCGAAATAGCGGCTTGAGTGGGGACCTTGGCTTAGAAAGAAAGATGGATAATTTTTCAAAAAGCCAAGGCGAGACCACACTATGGGGGAATGGTTCGTTGATTATTCCCCCGCTTTTCCAAATTAATAATCAAGTAGATTGTTGGTTTAGAAAAGAGATTTTAAAAAATACTTGTGAGTGTTTGTTGGGAAATAGAATAGATGCCTCTATAGAGGCATCGTAGAGGCATCGACGATGCATCTATTTGCCGGCAGGACAGTCGTTGGTAAATCTTTTACAATAATATTTTGTACGACTGCGCGCAATGGTGCGTGCAGGAATGTCTGTAAGACCTGAACCCTAAAAGGGCAGGCAGGGCAGAAAGGTATGTCATGAAACGGATGGAGTGTTATAAGTTCGCCTTGGCGGTGCGTTACCGCCTCGTCGAACTCAAAGAGAGGGCCCAGCAGTTGCGGTCCTCGGCGTCGCAAGTTTTGGAACTTGCGGCATTGGAGGCCTACTACGCGTCCGAGCGTGCATCCAGTCCCGTCAATTGGGTGCACCTGGACATGGACGTGGAAGACTTGGCCAGGTACCGTCGGTACCTGCGCCAGGTGATCCAATATCTGCGGGGGGTGGAGGCTCGGACAGGGCTTCCCCACCCGCAATTGTTGGGAGCCCGTCGCCTGCGTAAGCGGGTGGCGTGGCTCATCAACTCTTTCTTTGCTGCTCCTGGCAGTGAGGAAAGGACGGTCGTCATCAGGGCGGCCGAGCTCCTCAAGACGGAGTATTACTGGAGGGGTTAAGATAACCGGGGAGACGTCAGTCAGTTCGACTGGCCGGCGTCTTCCCCTCATTCCTAGTTCATTATTTTATAATAGTGGATTAAGAAGGAGAGAATTTTAATAAATTGTTTTTTTCTGTGGGGACGGCAACTTTAGAAAGGCAGCAAATCTCTCTCCTTCCCCCCCGCAATTTTTGCAGGGGGGCGCTGAATTTCTTAATTTTTCTTGCTGTCTCCGCATAAGGATGTGAATAAAAAGAACCTGATTGTTATCAGGTTCTTTTTATAATTATAAATTTAAATTATAAATGACGATGTTCAAGTTTTTTGACGTCCGGTTGAAAGTTATTGAAATTTATCTTTGGGAATTTTTGATTGTTTGATAATGGCTAAGAGTGTGCCGATGGGTATTTTTTTGTTTCTGCCGTGTAAAGGGATGGGGACAATAATTCCAGATGCGCGATGACGATAAATTTGGTGGCTGCCTTTTTGGCGGGACAAGACAAAATCGTGGGCGAGAAGAATGGTAATTAATTTTTTAGCGGTTATGGGACGCATAAGTAAGTTTTGTTTTTGGAGGAGCGACTACTTTTATATCGGCAATCACTGGCCGGGACTTAACGATTGGGATTTCTTTTTTGGTTTGGGCTAATTCTTCCAGCCATAGTTCTAAAACTTCTTTGGCTTTTTCTTGGGCTTGTTCAAAAGTGCAACCAAAGGTGACACAGCCGGGAAAGGCGGGGAATGAAACATTATAACCACCCTCTTCGATTGGTTCGAAGAAGGCTGGATATTCTAAGATAGGTTTTTGTTTTTTTGCGGGCATATTTTTATGATATAGGCGAATTATTTTTTTGTCAAATTAGCTTTGTTGTTTTTGTAATTTTTTGATTGAGTTTATTAAGACGTGGTCGGACTTTTTACCCCCTCTTGCGTTCTCCCCCTTATAAAGGGGGAGATAAATTAGGTTGATTTTTACTCTCTATAAAGGGGGAGATATTTTGTTGGTGTTTTTATTTTACTATGATGGTTATTTTTTCGCTTGAGTATTTTTTGTCTTCTTTGGTTTGGGCTTGGGCATAGAGTTCATAGGTGCCAACAGATGTAGGGCCTTTCCAATCGAAGGTGATATCATTGGTAGTATTTGGATTAACATTGGTGGCAAGGATGCGGTTGTTTAGGATAAAGCGGAGAAGAGTGACACCGGTGCGCTGGTTTTCGGGATTGGGGATTTTGGCTTTTAAGGTAATGGGAAAATCGGAAAGATTGTAGACAGTGTTTGTTTGAGGCGAAAGCCAAGAGACGCTGGGAGTAACATCCTTAAGGTTGATATCAATTTCGATATTAGCAGAAGCGGCATTATCAACATCATCAAAAATATAAGCAGATAGGGTGTGGGTGCCGTTAGAGGTTTTGGTTATGGCGCGGGATAGGGAGTAGGGGGATTTTGAGACAGTAGAGAATAATTCTCCATCGATATAATATTCAACGCGGTTAATTTTGTCGCGGGGAGAGAAAGCGGAAACCGTGGCGTTTAGGAGGGCGGTAGTTATTGTTTGGCTTGGACTGGGGGTAAGGAAAGCAATGGTGGGCTGGTTTTCCGGCAGATGGGCATCATCATAATCTACTGGGGGAAGATTAAAGGCAGAGAAGTCGAAGGGAGTTTCGCCTTGTTTTAGGGTTTCGGGGTTTTGGGCTTTTTCTTTTTCTCTTGCGACCCAATCGCGGATGGCCTGTTCCCAAGGTTCGTAATAAGAATCGCTAGCTGGGTTGGAAGGAATGCCGCCTTGGGGATTATCTTTTATAACATAATGAAGAAGAGAGTGGAGCTCGTTAAAAGTTTTTTCTTCGATTAGATTTTTAGGAGTGTCTTTGGTTGCTAGTTTGCCAGTAACTTTATCTACTTCTAAGACAACTTCGCCGGTAAGCTGGCCATCGAGCATTGGTTTGTTTGTTTGGACAGGACGGGGAGCAAGAAAGTTTTCGACTGGGTCTTGGGCAAGGGCGGTTTTCATATACATTTTCCAGATAGGTGCAGCAACAGTGCCGCCAGCGGCGCCGAGTTTCATTTCGGAATTATCGTTGTTGCCGACCCAGACGCCACAAACAAGAGAAGGCGTGTAGCCGATGGTCCAGGCATCGCGGTAATTGTTGGTGGTGCCGGTTTTGGCGGCAACAGGGCG
>JABMQE010000017.1 GCA_013203415.1 Candidatus Falkowiibacteriota bacterium
CTCCATTGGCGGCCTGCCAGCCAATCGCACCACCATGATTGTTGTTCCCATCATCGCCGCCTTCGGGCTCTACATCCCAAAAACCTCAACTCGCGCTATCACTTCACCTTCCGGCACTTCCGATACTATGGAGGTCTTAGCTCCTGTCACTTTTCCTGTAGATAAAATTAAAAAAATTGTAAGCAAGCATAAGGGCTGCATGGTTTGGGGCGGCGGGCTTAACTTAGCCCCGGCAGACGACCGCATTGCTCGGGTCTCATACCCTCTTGGTATGGAACCATATTCTAAAATGGTTGTCTCTATCATTGCCAAAAAGGTGGCTAGTGATGTAGAATACTTAGTAATAGATCTGCCGTATGGTCCCACCACCAAAGTCCCGGATATAAAAGTTGCCAGAAAAATCGAAAAAAAATTCTTATACCTCGCCAAAAGATTCAACATCAAGTTAAAAGTTATAATGACTAATGCCCAAGAGCCAACCGGCCGCGGCGTTGGTCCGGCGCTCGAAGCCCGCGATGTTGTCCGTGTTCTCCAGCAAGACGAGTTCCGCCCCCTAGACCTCGAAAAAAAAGCTATTAAATTAGCCGGCCAACTGCTCGAACTTTCAGGTGAAGTCAAACGGGGTCAAGGTAAAAAAGTAGCTGGTGATATTTTAGAAGATGGCCGCGCCTGGCAAAAAATGAAAGATATCATCCGTGCCCAGGGAGGCAGCCCGCCAAAAGAGGCCCAAGATCTTATCTTAGGCGCCCACAAAAAACATATGCATGCCAAAGAAGCCGGTCGTGTTATCCGCGTGGACAACAAAGCCATCGTTACCATTTGCCGCGCCCTGGGCACTCCCTTTGATAAGAAGGCCGGCATCTATATGAACAAGCGCTATGGCGAAGAAGTGTTCAAAGGCGATAGAACATTCACTCTCTACTCCGAATCCGAAGAAAAAATGGAATTAGCAATCAAGGCCTTGAAAAAAATTAAGATTTTAGAAATAAAGAAATAAAAAATGAAATATAAAAGATTAAAAACACATATAAAATATAAAAAATCAGCTAGGGAAAATTCTGGTTGACGTCAATTTTTTATATTTTTTATATTTAGTTTGTGTTTTTTGTTTTTTATCTTTGATATTTTATTTTATCCTTATGTCTATCTATAAAAAAGCGCTCACCCTCCATAAACAAAATCGCGGCAAACTGGAAATTAAATCCAAAGTTAAATTAACAAGTCACCGCAATCTAAGCTGGGCTTATACTCCGGGCGTGGCCCAAGTTTCCCGCGAAATTTATAAAAACAAAAAAACTGCTTACGATTATACAATCAAAGCCAACACTGTTGCTGTTGTCTCCGACGGCTCGGCCATTCTTGGCATTAAAGAAACCGGCGCCCTTCCCGCCCTCCCTGTTATGGAGGGGAAATGCGCTATCTTCAAAGAGTTTGCCGATATCGATGCTTTCCCGATTTGTCTTGATACTCATGATACCGAGGAAATAATCAAAGCCACAAAACTTATAGCACCGGCATTCGGCGGCATCAACTTAGAGGATATTGCCGCCCCCCAATGTTTCGAAATAGAAGCCCGACTTAGAAAAGAGCTCGACATCCCTGTTTTTCATGATGACCAGCATGGCACAGCCATTGTTGTTTTGGCTGGCCTTCTTAACGCCTTAAAAGTTGTAAAAAAAGATTTAAGAAAAATAAAAATTGTTATCTCTGGCGCTGGTGCTTCCGGCACTGCCACTGCTAAATTTTTGCTTTATGCCGGTGTCAAAGATTTAATCCTAACCGACAGCCGCGGCATTATCTACTCTGGCCGGAAACAGGGCATGAACCCAAGCAAAAGAGACCTAGCCAAAAAAACCAATCATAATAAAATTAAAGGCGGCCTAGACGCCGCTCTAAAATGTGCTGATGTTTTTATCGGCCTTTCCCGCCCAAAAGTCCTAAAACCTCACTGGATAAAATTAATGGATCCCGACCCAATCGTTTTTGCCCTAGCCAATCCCGAGCCGGAAATTATGCCTCTTTCTGCCGAAAAAGCCGGCGCTCATGTCGTGGCCACTGGCCGAAGCGACCTCCACAACCAGCTTAATAACGCCCTGGCTTTTCCAGGCCTTTTCCGCGGCGCTCTCGATGCCCGCCTTAAAAATATTAGCGACAAAGTCCAGCTAAAAGCCGCCCATGCTTTGGCCTCGCTTGTCCCTCATCCTCATTCCCATCGCATTGTTCCGGATGTCTTTGACAAACGCATTGTACCGGCGATTGCCAAGGCGATTAGTAGCTCGTAAACTAGTCACTAGTCACTCGTCACTAGTAACTAGGGGCTGTGATTTATGTTTTGTCATAACAACGATACCTTGCCCTAATCCTTTATTATGTCCATTAAAAATTTTTATGAGCTTAATGCTTGGAAGAAAGCAAGAAGCTCAACAAAAGATATTTATGGAATCACAAAAAATTTCCCAAAAGAAGAAGTTTATGGAATAACTAGTCAAATCAGAAGAGCCAGTGTTTCTGTGTGTGCAAATATAGCCGAGGGCTTTGGTAGATTCTTTTATAAGGATAAGGTAAGGTTTTACTACCAATCCAGAGGTTCTATCCAAGAAGTTCAAGCATTACTATTGCTATCCCTTGACCAAGATTATATTTCAAAAGACACATATACTGATTTATTTTTAAAAACTACAGACGTATCAAAATTGATTAATGGACTTATATCATCAGTCAGGGTTAAACCAAACCCTAGTGACGAGTGACTAGTGACGAGTGACAAAAAATCCCTGTCCACAGGTGTTTTTTTGTTATCTATGATATAATATATATAGAAAATGAAAATAAAAACGCTCAAAGAAATAAAAACGATAAAAAACAAACGCGTCCTGGTTCGATGTGATTTTAACGTCCCTTTGCGTGTTAGCATAAGTGCTAATGCCAAGCGCAAAGTCATGGAC
>JABMQE010000018.1 GCA_013203415.1 Candidatus Falkowiibacteriota bacterium
AAAAAAATATATACATTAATAAATGAGTCCTCTAACATTCTCCTCATCTGCCACCGCAACCCCGATGGCGATACTTTGGGCTCGGCCTTGGCTCTTGCTCATTGGTTTAAAAAAATAGCAAAAAATTATACTATCTACTGCCAAGACAAACCCGCTCTCTTTCTTTCTTTTCTTCCTGGGCTAGAAAATATAAAAAACCAGGAGCCAAACCCTAATAATTACGATCTAATCATTACTTGCGATTGCGGCG
Organism: Candidatus Falkowiibacteriota bacterium; assembly: GCA_013203415.1. GTDB lineage: Bacteria > Patescibacteriota > Patescibacteriia > UBA2591 > JABMQE01 > JABMQE01. The sequence goes on from JABMQE010000018.1 coordinate 251, forward strand.
ACCAAACCCAAACCGGAGTAAGTAGTGAAAACTGGAACCAAATAAAATCCAAAATCATAAACATCGACCATCACTTTACCAATACAAACTTTGGAAATTATAATTTAATCTCTTTCGAATCTGCCTCAACCTCCGCCATCCTTTATAAATTTTTTAAGGCCTCTCTCGTAAACATCGACCGTCTTATGGCCACCTGTCTCCTAACCGGTCTTGTTGTCGATACCTGTAATTTCTCCAATCCCGGAACAAACCAAGAAGCCCTGGAAGTCGCCTCTCGCCTTGTTGCCAAAGGCGCTCAGATTCGTTGTATAAACAATAACATCCTAAAAAACAAATCCCTGCCCATATTAAAACTCTGGAGCCGCATTCTCTTGCGCCTCCAAAAAAACGAAGAACTCGGGTTAGCTTGGACCATCATCACCAAAAAAGATAAAGCCGAGTGCGGCGTTGACGATCTAGCCAGCGAGGGCATTTCTAATTTTTTTAACGAACTCGCCGACTCGAACCTCACTCTTGTTTTAGAGGAAATAGAAGGCGGCTTTGTCAAAGGCAGCTTGCGCACTACTACCGATCATATTGATGTCTCCCGTTTTGCAAAAATAATGGGCGGCGGCGGACATCAGCGGGCTGCGGGATTTAGGGTCAAAGGTCGTCTTAAAGAGTCAGATAAGGGTTGGAGTATAGTATAATCGATGCTTCTTTAAATTATAATAAGAAATCAGTTAGACAGAAAACAGAAGACAGTTACAGAAATCCGAAAACCGAAAACAGTCAAGAAACCAGAAAACAGAAAGCAGAAAAAACTCCTGATTTTCACCCTACGGGTGATCCTCCTCAGGATGGACAGTTTTCAGTTTTCTGAACCGATTTCCGATTTCTGTTTTCGGTAACAGTTTTCTGTCTTCTGACAACTGTTCTCTAAATCATTTTTTAATTTTTAACTAGTAAAACATAATGCATCTAATCCCCACCGTAATCGAAAAGTCAACTCACGGCGAACGCGCCTACGACATCTATTCAAGATTACTAAAAGAGCGCATCATTTTTTTAGGCAGCCCGGTTAACGATGATGTCGCCAACACCGTCATCGCCCAGATGCTTTTTTTAGAATCCGAAGACCCTAAAAAAGATATCAAGCTCTATGTCAATTCCCCCGGTGGCAGCGTCACCAGCGGCATGGCGATTTATGATACCATGCAATATGTAAAACCAGACGTCTCAACCATCTGCGTCGGCGTTGCCGCCAGCATGGGCGCAGTCCTCTTAGCCGCCGGCGCCAAAGGCAAACGCTTTGTTCTGCCTAATTCCGAAGTTATGCTCCATCAGGTTATGGGCGGTGCCGAAGGCCAGGCCTCTGATATCAAAATTCGTGCCGAACATATCCTAAAAATCCGCGACCGCATCAACCAAATCCTCGTCAACCACACCGGCCAGTCCCTAGAAAAAATAGAAAAAGATACCGACCGTGATTTCTACATGTCACCAGAAGAAGCAGTTAAATATGGATTAGTTGATAAGATTATTAAATAAAGGAATCATGTATATTAACTTATTCTGTTTGTAATATTATAGTTTCTGTTCTATAGTAAATATAAACACTAATAAATAATTTATTTTTTGACAGCATAATAAAGAGATAGTTAAAATATAGCATTGTATGTTTGACACCGCCCTAAAAATAGTAACTCTTATTGGCATCCCCGCAATGGTCATTGCCCTTATTTTTATTGGTCGGAAATTACAAATTCTCGATACCTTAGAGAAGACAATGAGAAAAGTTAAACATAATATTCAGATTGTATGCAATTCTTTAACAGAATCGCCTGATATAAATTTTGATCACGGTAGACTTGAAAGTTTTAGTCCACTAAAATTGACCGAGGGAGGAATGAAATATCTAAAGGAAGATATTAAATTCGTTGAAGTCTTTCAAGGCAACAAAGAGGATTTTTTCGACTTCATCGATTCCGAAGAACCCAAGACAAAATTTGAGGTTGAGCAACTGAGTAGCAAAGCAACTCTATTCTTATTAAATAAAGAGTACTTTAAACCAATTAAGGTTTATCTTTATAATAACCCCAATGAAAACCTTCAGTCATTAGCTCAGGTTGCTGGCGTTTATGTTCGAGATAGATATTTAGAAGCGCATCCAGAAATAAAAGAGTAGAATACTTTAAAATTTTACAACAAAAAACTGTCGACAGTATCGGCAGTTTTTGTTCTCCTAGTAGCTAGTTACGAGTCTCCGAGTTACGAACCCATTTGCCAAAAAATCAAATCTATGCTAAGATTACCCAAGCATCAAATGGTGCCTGCCCTGTCGAATGACAGGGCTAAAATTAATAAATCATTAATTCTAGAAAATTCCTGCTTGTCAGACAGGCAGGAAGAATCAGCAACGTTAATGAAATCATCACTATTTCAACCTAGATATTCAAAGACTGAAAATATTCGCCCAACTTTCTTGGGAATAATTTTAGTTTAACTCATGCAATTTTATATCTAAGTTCCTTCCAACTGATTTTCTTCTAGAAATTGGAGTAATAAAATGACAGATTTAATCTGGTTAATCCTTATCATTGCTGCTTTGCCGGTCGGTGTTGTTTTTGGTTATTTTTTGCGTCGCAACATCGCTGTCAAACAAGCCGAGAGCGCCGAATCAAAATCCAAATTAATTATCGACAACGCTAAACAAAAAGAAAAAGAAGTCATTTATCAAGCCAGGGAAAAAGCCATTAAGGTTTTAGACGAAGTAAAACGCGAGGAAGAAAACCGCCGTCGCGAAATTACTCATGCCCAAACCCGGCTCGAAAAAAGGGAATCCATGTTCGATAAAAAATTGTTAGAGCTCGAAGGCAGCCAGCAAAAACTAATTGAAAAAGCCGAAAAAATCGATGAAATCAAACAAGAAATTAATAAAATCAAAGAAGAGCAAATCGCTAAAGTCGAAAAAATATCCGGCTTTAGCAAGGAAGAAGCCAAAGAAGTTCTCTTCAAAAACATAGAAGAGCAGGTCAAAGCCGACATTGCTCATAGAATCAAAAAACTAGAAGCCGAAGGCAGCGAGGAATGGGATAAAAAAGCCCGTAGTATGATTAGTTTGGCAATCGAAAGAGTTGCCGCTCCTCATGCTACCGAAACCACCACTACTACTGTCTCTCTTCCCACAGACGAAATGAAAGGCCGCATTATCGGTCGTGAGGGTCGCAATATTAAAACCATCGAGCATCTAACTGGTACCGAAATTGTGGTTGACGACACTCCCGAAATTATTGTTGTTTCCGGTTTTTCGCTTCTGCGCCGCCATTTGGCCAAAAGAGTTCTGGAAAAATTAATCCTTGATGGCCGCATCCAGCCAGCCCGCATCGAAGAGACTGTCGAACAAGTTAAAAAAGAACTCGCTTTGGATATTAAAAAAGCTGGTGAAGAAGCCACCTACGAAGTTGGCATCGCTGGTCTTAATCCAAAACTAGTCCAGCTTATCGGTCGTCTTAAGTATCGTACTAGCTACGGCCAAAATGTGCTTCAACACTCTATCGAGGTTGCTCACCTTTCCGCCCTTCTTGCCACCGAGCTTGGCGCTGATGTTGCTATCGCCAGAAAAGCTGGTTTTCTCCACGACTTGGGCAAAGCTGTCGACCATGAAGTTCAAGGCACTCATCCGGAAATCGGCCGCGACTTGGGTAAAAAGTTCGGCCTACCCGAGGAAGTTATAATTCCTATCGCCACCCATCACGAAGACGCGCCTCCTACCTTGGAAGCTGTTATCGTTAAAGTGGCTGATGCAATTTCCGGCGCTCGCCCTGGCGCGCGCAAGGACTCATACGAAAACTACCTCCAGCGCCTAGAAGAGCTCGAGTCGGTTGCCAAGGATTTCCCTGGCGTCGAAAAGGCCTTCGCTGTCCAGGCTGGCCGTGAAATTCGCATCTTTGTTAATCCTACTGATATCGACGACCCGGGCGCTCTAAAACTCGCCAAAGATGTTGCCGAGAAAATCGAGCAAGAGTTAAAATATCCCGGCGAAATTAAAGTCAGCGTTATCCGTGAAAGTCGTGTCGAGGAGTATGCAAGGTAATCGGAAATCAGTTAGAAAGAAGTCAGAAAACAGTTACCGAAAACAGATATCGGAAATCAGTTCTGAAAACAGAAATCATTTATCAGTAGTTTTTATTTCTGTTTTCTATTCTCTGGTTTCCCTTCTGTTCTCCGTTTTCTGATATCTGTAACTGTCTTCTGTTTTCCGACAACTGTTTTCTCTTATGGTTAAATGGTTAATAAGTGAAATCTCAAAAATAAACAAATGAAGGTACTATTCTTCGGTGATATTGTGGGCAAAATAGGTCGAAAGGCCATAGCTCAAATACTGCCCGAACTTAAAAAAGAATATTCGCCCGATTTGGTTATCGCCAATGTCGAAAATCTAGCTCATGGCAAAGGCATAACCGAGGACACCCTTAAATCAATGACAGAAATTGGTATAGATTTTTTTACCTCTGGTAATCATATCTGGAAGAAAAAAGATGCCGTTAGAATCTTCGAAGCCAAAAATATTCCTGTCATCCGCCCTGCCAACTATCCCGCCCAAGTGCCGGGCTCGGGCTATAAGATTATCGAAGTCGGCTCTAAAAAGGTTCTTATCATAAATCTCGTTGGCCGTGTTTTTATGAGAGAGGACTTCGATTGTCCCTTTGTTAAGTTCGATGAGATATTAAAAGAAACAAAGCTGGAAAATCCAGATATCATTCTCATCGACTTTCATGCCGAAGCCACCAGCGAAAAACGCGCTCTTGGTTTTT
>JABMQE010000019.1 GCA_013203415.1 Candidatus Falkowiibacteriota bacterium
AAAAAAGTTAAAAATATAATTATTATATAAAACTATTACCACCCCGCACACTGCGGGGTGCAAAAAAAGTTGGTGGGTGATGGTATCACCCACCACAACGAACATAATTACTTTACACCATCCGTTAGGTGCGGGATACCATCCCGCACCAACGACGAACTCTATACCAAAAAACATTCACCCATTCCTTCCAAGGGCGGGCAGGCGTACGAATGGCTGATAGTTAAATTTAATAAAATAAATTATCTACGTAGATATCTACGTAGATAAAAATAACAGGCCCCGACTTCCTCCGAGTCAGGGCCTGCGCCAAAGACCAATAATCTATCCCTCTTCATCTACATCCTCATTGATGAACTCCAACACCTCCAGCCAATCTCTGAATCCAAGAAATTGGGGGTTAACAATCCTTACCTTAACCCTTTTACATCCCACAAAGACTCGTGCAACTGGAGTCACCCCAGAAAAACGAGAATCGTATTCTGCTACTAGATCTTGCCCGTCGTATCTTCCATAAACTCTAAATTTGATTGGAGTATTCCCTATACCCCGCGAAATCACCTCGTGTGAAAAATATTCCATCTCGAAGAACAAAGGCAAGCCGTCAGGCAATTTCTCTCTGCAGCCTACCAACACTACCGCGGATAGAACCACAAGCATACGACATGAATGTCTCATGACAACACCTCCAAATTCGAGTTAACTACGGCAAAACTAGGGATTCCGCTTCTATAACCCGCTCTTTACTCTATTTTCCCACCCTATCACATATACTAATTTATGTCAACCCAAACCCAAAACATCCGCAACTTCTGCATTATTGCCCATATCGACCACGGAAAATCGACCTTAGCCGACCGTTTTTTAGAATTAACCCATACTGTTACCGAACGCGAAATGAAAGAACAAGTTCTAGACCAAATGGAATTGGAAAGAGAAAAGGGAATTACCATAAAATTGGCCCCAGCCAGAATGGAATATAAAAATCATATCCTCGATCTCATAGACACCCCAGGCCATGTCGACTTCACCTACGAGGTCTCACGCTCACTCGCTGCTGTGGAAGGCGCAATCCTTCTTGTCGATGCCACCCAAGGCATCCAAGCCCAGACACTCTCAAATCTCTATTTAGCTCTAGAACAAAACCTATTAATTATCCCGGTCATAAATAAAATAGACCTTCCAAATGCAGACATAGAAAAAACCAAGGCAGAAATCACATCCCTTATCGGAACAAAAGAATCAGACATCCTCGAGGTTTCTGCCAAAACCGGAAAAAACACGGAAAAAGTATTAGAAAAAATCATAGAGCAAGTTCCACCTCCATCATCAAAAACTTTAGCCGCCGAAACTCCCAAGAGGAGCGAAGGCGTGCAAGCCCTTATTTTCGATTCCAAATTCGATGAATACAAAGGTGTAATTGCCTATGTTCGAATTTTTAACGGCGAAGTCAAAACAGGGGACACAGTCAAATACTTTGCAACAGGAAAACAAAGCGAAGTTTTAGAAGTCGGCATATTCTCACCTAACCTCGTAAAAAAAGACAATCTTGTCTCCGGCGAAATCGGCTATATCGTCACCGGACTCAAAGAGTTGGAGGGCTGCAAAGTCGGCGACACTATCACCACTGGTAATTCAAAATCCCTACCAGGTTATAAACAGATCAAACCCATGGTCTTTGCTGGTATCTACTGCAAAGAGGGCAGCGAATTTGCTCATCTGCGGGAGGCCTTGCTAAAACTCAAACTAACCGATGCCGCCCTTTCTTTTGAACCAGAAAACTCACCCGCCTTAGGCTTTGGATTTAGATGCGGCTTTCTCGGTCTTTTGCATCTCGAAATTATCCAAGAACGCCTCCGTAGGGAATATAACTTAGAACTCATCGTCACCACTCCATCCGTTGCCTACAAGGTTAAGCTTAAAAACAACAAAGAAATAACAATCCATAGCCCGGGTGAACTCCCAGACCCAAATGAATATGAAAGCGTAGAAGAACCCTGGATGAAAATAGATATTATCACACCCGAAGAATACTTAGGCAATATTATGAAACTTATCCAAGACCGAAATGGAATCTACAAAACCACAGAATATTTAAGCGAAGGGACAAGTAAGAGAGTAATTCTGCATTACGAAATCCCGCTTTCTTTTCTCTTAACAGATTTTTATGATAAACTAAAAAGTGTTTCCTCGGGCTTCGCTTCCTTAAATTATGAGTATTTAGATTATCGCGAAGCTGATGTCGAAAAGGTAGATATTCTTGTAGCCGAAGAAAAAGTAGAAGCTCTAACCAATATTTTGTATAAAAAAAGAGCCCAAAAAGAAGCTCGCGCCATAGTTAAAAAACTAAAAGAAACTATTCCTCGCCACATGTTCGAAGTTAAAATCCAGGCAGTCACCGGCTATCAATCCGGCAAGGGCAAAACCGCCGGGGGTAAAGTTATCGCCAGCGAACGAATTTCTGCCATGCGCAAAGATGTTACCGCCAAGCTCTACGGCGGCGATGTTACCCGCAAAAAAAAGCTCTTAGAAAAACAGAAAAAAGGTAAAAAGAAAATGAAAGGAATGGGCAAAGTAGATATTCCAACCGAGGCCTATTTGGCTGTACTTAAAAAATAGGCGCTAACGCCATTATCATTAAAGATAATATCATAGCTCCAACCACAAATACCAAAATAATTTTTGTTGATTTTTTCTTCATACTCACATTATACACTAATTTATTAATAATTAATAGCATTCGTAGATTTGCATTTTATATGCTATACTTAATATGTATAACCAGGACTCGCGATTAAAAAATTTTCTAAGCTCCAAATTTTTCTTTATTATAAGTTTGGTGGTCTTGGTTTTAGTCGGCTTCGCCCTAACAAAAATAATTTATCGCCGTCTACAAATTAAAAAAGAAACTACCAAGCTCGAACAAAAAATTAAAGATTTAGAAAAAAATAATTTCGAGCTAACCCAACTTACAGATTACTTAAACACCAACGCCTACAAAGAAAAAGCCGCCAGAGGAGAGCTTGGGCTTAAAAAACCAGACGAAAACGTTGTCGTAATTATTAAAGAAGAAAGCACCAAAACCGCTATAATCTTAGATAATAACATTATAGGCGAAGATACAGTTCCAAATCACCAAAAATGGTGGCAATACTTCTTTAACTAAATGCTATGCCAATAACCAGTAATCAAAACCAAACAAACAAAAACAACAATCAAGCAGAAAAAGAATTGGCCAACGAACCAAAAATTCCTCAAGAAGGCCTGCTTTCTGCTAAAAAAAATATCTCCGAAAACGATCCCGAAGCCAGCATAAAAAAATGGCGTCGGATAATTCTTAATGCTATTAAACCGCAAGAAGAGCCCCTAAAACCACAAGAAGATAACAAAAACAAAAAAAATCCGCCCCTAAAAACTTCGCAAAAAACATCAAGCCAAACAACAAAAGATACAAGCCCCAGTCCGCAAGAACCAAATTTCCTAGCCAGCAAAAGATTCTATCTTAGAGTAATTTTCTATCTTGTATTTGTATTTGTTATTTTTGTATCCCTTTTTGGTTATACAGTTTACAGGTATGGCTGGTATACGCCCTTGGCTAAAAATCAACCGACCAATTTCTACAAAAAAATTCTTTTTACATTTTCTTATCCAGCCGCCGCAATCCAAACTTCTTGCGGCTGGCGGATAGTTAGTTATGCCGAATTTTATGAAGATTCCGAAGCGGTTATGCATTTTCATAAAGAAAAACAAAGCCAAAACAAAGAATATATCATCCCATCAAACGAACAAATTTTAACCGATGTTACAGACAAAGAGCTAAAAAACAAACTAATGGAATGCCTAGCCCAAGAAAGGGGCATAGAAATTACAGACCAAGACATCAATTTCGAGATGGAAAAAACCATTGCCCAGGCCGGGGACCAGCAAACATTAGAACAAGTGGTTAAAGATTTGTATGATTGGGACTTAAAAACATTCAAAAACAAAGTTCTCCATCCCTATTTATTGGAAAATACTCTTACAGTAGTTATCAACACCGACCAAGAAATAAACATTGAAAGCTACAAAAAAGCCCAGGAAATTCTAGAAATGGTTAAAGAAAACCCTAATAACTTTAATAAGATTGCCCGCGAGTATTCCGAGGACCAAGATACAAAAAATCGCAACGGCGACCTTAATTGGATCGAAAAGGGCCAAATTGATATCGACCTGGAAGAAGCCGCCTTTAATCTGGAAATAGGCCAAACAAGCGAAATAATTCAATCCTTAGCCGGATATCACATTATAAAAGTTACCGATAAAAAAACCACCGATGGAGTGGATCAAGTTCGCCTTTCGCATATCCTAATAAAAACCCGCGATTTTACAAATTGGCTTGATGAGGAATTTAGAAACTCCCAGGTATACAAATTGTATTAAACTGGAGCCGACAGTCGGAATCGCCCGGTCATACGACCGGGCGCCCCGTCGGATGACGGGGCGAACTCACAGAATGGAGCCACCTCCCGGGCTCGAACCGGGGACCTCTGCTTTACGAGAGCATTGCTCTACCAACTGAGCTA